>NZ_JAHLZB010000027.1:0-51849 GCF_025128255.1 Synechococcus sp. CS-205 | reverse complement strand
GCTCGCGCCTGGTGCGCTTCTTGGCCGTGGTCTGCTCGTAATCACCAAATCCGAGCTGCTTGCTGCCCATGAACCCAGACCGTGCCTGCGGTTACAGGAGTATTTTCGCGCGGATGGCTCGGGTTTTCCAGAGCCTCCCTAACGCTGAACCATGGCCGCAGTGAGCGCGACGGCACCGTTGCCCTGGCAGGATGCACTGCCCCTGGCGGGCCCGGTGGAGCTGGGCCCCGGATTGGAGCCGGCCCGGTTGCAGGCCGGCTTGGAGCGGCTCTGCCGTCAGCCGGGAATCAAGGCGCTGGTGGCCTTTAGATCGCGCGGGCGTGGTGAGGCGCGAGCGGATTCGGATCTGGATCTGGCGGTGATCTACGCGGCCGACAGCCTCACCCCGGAGCAGAAGCGGGACTACTGGCGGCGATGCCGGGACGCGCTCGGACTGCTGGGCCAGGACGTGGATCTGCTGGTGGTGGGCGCGGCGGATGCCGCTCATCTGGCGGGATCGCGCTGGCATGTGATGGGCGATGTGGCCCGCGAGGGGAAGGTGCTGTATACCTCCGGCTGAAGACGCCGCGCTGCTGCTGGCGATCGTGCAGCGCCATCTCAAGGCGCTGGAACTCTGCCTGGAGTCTACTTTCCCGGAAGAAGACTGGGGCTTCACCGCTCAGCAGGCGGTGGAGAAGATCCTCAAGGCCTGGATCGTGCTGGCTGATGCCCGTCCGCCGCGGCGGCCTGACCTGACGGAACTCGCCGCGATGGCTGGCCTTTCACTGGATCCGGCACTGCTGGACCTGCAGACCTTCGCGGTGGAAGCCCGTTACGAAGAAGGGCCCTTTCCACTGCCGGCGCCGCGGGCGCAACTTCTGCGTGAGATCGAAGCGCTGATGCACACCTGCCAGGCCGCAATCAAGGCCGCCGAGTGAGCTCTGTGCTGGCCCTGGGAGGTCAAGATCCAGGCTGATGCACTGATCAAAGCTCACGAATCGGCGTCCGTGCGCCAGGCCCAGCGCCACCACAGTGGAGCCAGCCTCCGTCTTCTCCATCCAACCTGACAACGGCGGATCGCCAGAGCCGGGAGACGACCTTCCCGGCCGAGAGCCCTGGCCTGCAGCCAGAAAACAATCGTCGCCTGCTTATCCATAGCCCAACTGGGCTTCCATATCCATTAATCGCTCAAGGATGTCCTCATTCCAGCTTTTCAGCCGGCTTGTTGTCGCCTCGTCCTTGGAGTTGGCCATGAAGTGGCGCGTGAAGCTTGAACGACCGTCGGAATCCATATAGGAACGCACACTTGCCGTTGAGTAAGCCTTCTTTTTCATGATCCTGAACTCAGGATTCGTGATGAATTTTGGATCGTTGCCGCAGGGCGCCAGCCGGGGGCCAAAAAATGAATAGGGGGAGCGCTCTGGATGCATCATCTCATCTATACTGTGCTTGGAGGTGGAAACGCCAAGCCATTCGCAGATCTGCGGCAATACGTGATGAGGATCCGATAAAATCGCTTCTCCCTTCACGGAAAGAAAGTTGGCCGGACTGACAATTGACCGAAATTTCAATATATTCATGTGAATCTGATACCAGAATAGAGCGTAGTTGTCTTTGACCAGTGGATTTTCCAGCGCCTTGCGATCTTTAGAACTTTTATGCTCCAGGAATTCCTTGAGTGATTTAGAAGATCCAACCACGCTTCTGGTGAGGTGAATAAACTTCGCATCTGGGAAATGCCGCAGCATTTTCACCATTCGATCAACTCGTCGCGTATTCTCAGGCGATTTCTCTATACACATCCTGGAGGAGTAGGCAGCGCATAAATAACTGAATAACTGCTCTGTCGTCATTGACTGGTTGTTCATCAGCCACATCCAGGCGCGAGCAATGGACGCACTGTGCTGCTCACGTTCGTGAGCTTGAGCGATGGCTCTCAGCAGGCCACTCGGAGCAAAGCGTGCCTGAGAAACATTATTCTTACTGGAGAGAACCTGATCAACATCATCACGCCACATCAGCTGCAGCTCAGGAAAACAATAGAGCTCTGGATGCTGACCAAGTATTGTTGAGACGACTGAAGAGAAGGAACGTGGAGGGTTGAGCAGGAAGATTGGTTGTTTCAAAACTGTTTCAGAAGGGTTTCATAATGAATCAGAACGATGATGACAATGTTTACTCCAGCTGCATCCGGCGCAGACTTTGATCAGTTTCGCCACTCTCTCGAGCTGCGGCGAATCGTCATTGGTGAGCAGCACCTCACTCTGTGGTTGGCCATTGAACATAAGTCAGTGACCGTGCCGCGATCCAGCACCCAGCAGCTCTGTGGAACCTGCGACTGGGTGGGGATTGCGGCAGCGATCAATGCTGCCCATTCGGGGGTGGTGGCTGCGGTGGCCCGAAGCGCACGATCGAACACGCTTTTGCTGCCCTTATGGACGCGGCGGTCGGTGTCGATCTCCTCCAGCAGCAGCACCTTGGCGCTGGGGCTGAGCGGCTGATCCAGGGCGATGCCGTGGCGCTTCTTGAATCGCCAGACGGTGTTGGGTTTGAGCTTCAAGGCTCGATCTTCAGCCAGGCAGACGGTGTGGTCGGGTGCGTCGAAGGATCGCCGCGGAATCGTGTTGGTCATGGTTTCGATGCGGTCATGGGTCGGTGGGTTGTGGGGTTGACGGCTTCGAGCAGGACATCGGCGTGGCAGGGCTGATCAGGTCGGCACCAGCAGGCCAACGTCTTGCCGCGAAGCGCAGTGCAGGCCGCGGCCAGTAGCTCGGCATTCCCGAGCAGGTGGGAGCGGAACAGCGCGACGGCTTCGGCCTGGCCGTGATCGGCAACAGTGAACGGATTGCCCCAGCGGGTGGGGCGGCCGACATAGACCGCACCGGGCGGGAGCTTGTGGCGGCGGCTGCGCTGCACGCGGGTGGGGATGGTCATGCCGCCACCTCCGCACGGGCGCGCTGTTGATCAGCAGCGCGGCGCATCTCCGCCTGAAGCACGATCCGCTGGTAGGTGACGGCGTCCAGCTCCTGGCGGGCCACCCGCTGGAAGTAGGCCGCCACATCGGTGCCGCCGCCGCCATCGACCTGGGCGGCCTTGTGCGTGGCCTTCTGGGTGTCCTTCAGGAAGCGCAGGATCGACTGGTGCAGGGAGCCCAGTTCGATGCGCTGCGCTTCGAGTTCCGCGAACTGATGGTTCGGAATGCGCGGGCCAGCTTTGGCGCGGACGATGTCGCGCTTCACGGCGGCAAGAGCACTCTCGACTTCCTGGCGGAATGCGGCCAGGTCGGCGTCATCCAGGTGGTGCAGGTCTGCGGATGTGATCGAGCGGCCCAGGTGCCGACTGCGGAAGGCAGGCCGTGCGCTGGGACTGCGTCGAGCGGGGCGCTGCGCGTAGTGGCTGTTCATGATGCAATCCGTTGGTTGAGTTGCTCCACCAGGGCCTGGCGGCGGTCCCGTTCATCGGCGGCCCATTCGGTGACAAGGCGAAGGGCGAGCGATGCCAGCCGGTACTCGCGGCCATAGACGTGGGCCTTTTCGGCGCGGTCGGGGATCTCGGTGCCGGTGTTGAGTTCGACCGCTTGGCTGACGAACTCATCGAGCGTTGCGGCCGGCAGCACGTCGAAGTTGGTCATGCCGCCGTCGTGCTCGACCACCTCATCGATGAAGGTTTCGAGCAGGTCGATCGCGGCGTCTATCGGGTCAGGGTCTTGGGTGGGAATCGTGGTCATGAATCTGCGGGGGGAGTGGTGGCAGACGAAGCGCGGCGTTCCTGCTCGGTGTTGATCAGCAGGACGGTGCCCAGCAGGGCGAAATGGGCCGCAACGGCGCCAATACCGTCTGCCTTATCCGGGGCGCCGTCGTAGCAGCCGAGTAGCTCGGCTACGTCGATCCAGTTGGACAGGAAGTCATCGGTGACGATGCCCGGGTCTGTCAGGACATAAAGCGGGTCGAGGGCCGTGGTGAAGAACTTGTCCAGGTGCTCGACGATGGGGTCGATGTCGAGGAGATCCATCGCGTCAGGGTCTTTGTCGTCGGGGAAGTCGGCCCAGGGCACCGGGCGCCCGCAGTCGGAGCACAGGAAGCCCGTCGGCCCATCGATCGCAGGAAGGCCTGGGACTTCGCCTGACGGGGACAGCGGGGGGAGTGGGGGCAGCGGCGGCGCGGCCGGATCGAGCGTGATGTCGCGGCAGCCGCAGGCGGGGCACTCGGAAGGGGGAATCGTGGTCATGGCATTTCAGGAAGGTGAATTGAGCGGGTGCAGTGCGCGGGGATGGCGGCCCGCGGGCGGGAGTGGCGAAGGTCATGGGATGCAGGTGTGAAAGGCGGCCAGATCGGGGCCCGGCAGCAGGCCGGGCATCGCGGGTCGGGCGGATTACGCCCAGGGATCCGGCTCTGTCCCTTCGAGAAACGCCTTCACCATTCGGCCGTTGACGTGGCGGAAGTCGGCGCCCAGGTGGTTGGCGATCTGCGCCGGGATCCAGTCCGGGTGCTCCAGGCGCATGGCCAGGACAAGCGGGTGCCAGGCCAGCGGGGGGGTGGTCTCAGGGCTAGGTGCGGGGTTATTCCGCGGGGGGGGAGCGGCAGGCTCCGTAGACCCCTTTTTCTGTTCGTTGTGACTTAACAGAGCACCTAGCCCTGAGACCACCCCTTCAGATTCGCTGACTCCGCCTGCACTGGAAGCAGAGTCAGCGATCGGGACTGCCCTGAGACCGCCCTGAGACCGCCCTGAGCCGAGCCCTGAGACCAGGGCTGCAGAGCCCTGAGACCAGGCGACACTGACGGCGGTATCTCCACCCGTGCGTGGAACAACGGATGGGTTACAGGGGGTGGTCTCAGGGCTATCGGGGGGGGTGGTCTCAGGGCTATCAGGGGTGGTCTCAGGGGTGGTCTCAGGGCAGTCCATGGGCTCCAAAGGCGTCAGCGCGGCTATCGCGGCCAACCCGCCAGAGCCCATCCGCCCGCGCTCGAAAGAGCTTCGATCGCCTTCGAAGACGGACCCCAGAAGTCCGCTGCGCAGTGCGAAACCCGCATCGAGTCGCGGCAGGTTCATCCGCACCCGCCCAGTCGCCTGTGCGGATGCTCGTGACTCTTTCCGCCGTGGCAGACATCTGGCCGCGCCCAAGGTGCGGCGTACCTGGCCCTGGAAGTTGCTGAACTGCATCCCGTAGGAGACGTTCACGGCCTTGCACCAGCCCAGGTAGGACTCGAACATCTGCTGCCAGTCGGCGTCGCTAACTTCCGCGACCGGCCCGTCAGGGTGCGGCACCAGGCACGCGTCGATCCACTGGCCCACGGTGTCGGCTTCAACGGCGACGGCTGCGGCTGATGCCCGCAGCAACCCGCCGGGATCGTTCTTGGAGAGCACATCACTTACGTCGCTGATCGGCATCAGCAGCGCCCATGACGCCAGCTCGCCAAGCATCTGCCGCTGGCGGTTGGTATCGCAGCTGATGTCGTCGTGCAGGCTCGGGTCGGGTTCGCCGCGACGCGGCAGGCTTTCGACGGTGAGCAGTCGCCGTTGGGCGCCGTCGCGGGAATCGCTGAGTTTCAGCGGGGTCACGCTGGCGATAATCGAGCGACAGTGCAGGCGGCAGGCGTCGGTGTCGCTGCCATGCAGCCGCCTGAGCGATTGCGGTTTGTTTTCGACCAGCTCGTACCACGCACCGAGATGCTCGGCGTAGCGCGGCATCTTGGCCGGACAATCGGGGAACAGCAGCAGGCGCCGCCCAAGCGCGAATTGGTAGAGCTGTTCTGGGCCTTTCAGGTCTGCCGGGTGGCTGAGCGTTGATACAAGGGTGGAAGGCAGCAGGTGTTGCGCCAGGGTCAGGATCAACCCCTTGCCAGTGCCAGTGCCGCCGAGCAAATGGAAGGCTTCTCCGTAGCGGATGGTCGGGTCAACAATCCAGCGGAACAAGGCACGCAGGATCGGCTCTGCTTCGTCCGGGAAGCATGTGGCGATGATCCGCAGCACTTCAGGTGGGCATGCGGCACCAGGAACGAATGGACCTGCCACGGCATAGGTGGCGGCATGGTCTGGGCTGTGGGGCTCCAGGGTGGATGTGCGCAGGTTGTAGGCACCGTTGGCGAAGACAACGACGCGTGGCGGGCTGGTGCGCTCCAGCGGCCCGGGTCCCGCGACAGTTCGCAATGCGTTGATGGTGTCGTTGATCTGGCGTGCAGAACCGAATCGGAAAGATTCGACTTCGATGGTGCCTTTGCCCGCGGGGATCTCGACCATCACGTAAATACGCTTCAGGACATCGAGCGCCCGCCGTTTCATCACATCGATGGCTACCCGTGACCAGTAGCCCGCGTCGGGGGCGTAAACGAAGAAAGCGTCCTGATGGCACGCAATGGTGTGGGCGGATTCTTCCTGCAGGACCTGAGCGGCGTACAGATCGATCGGGCCTTCGTCCTTCTCGTAGGTGACGCGTGCCTGAGCCGCCTTCCTGTGGCCGCCAGGGGCCTGCTGCGGGGCGCTGCGCTTCAGGTTGAAGCCGTGCTCTTGGCAGATCGCCCAGAACGTCGCGGCCGAGCGGGTGGTGGTGGACCGGGCCACCTGCGCGATACCCCACGAGCATTCCGCTGAAGGGGAGTGAGCTTCCATCAAGGCGATGGCCTGCGCTTCGGTGCCGCCGGCTTCTTCGACCGCAGCGATCAGGCCGCAGAGCAGATTGCGGAACTTCTCGTAGGTGGCAGCCGATCGCCGGGGCACCATGTTGAGTGCCGCCTGGATCTGCTCCAGATCGCGGGGGGCATGACCCCTGGGGCTGGTGGACCTGGTGGGCCTGGGCGCGGGTGGCGGCTCCGCCGGGGCTTCGGCCGGCAGCGCGGCCAGGATGGACTCCAGCGCGACGGGCTGGCCAGAGCACTCGATCAGCTTCGATTGGGCCAGGGGCAGCCCATCCGCGCCGATGTAAAGAGCACCCGCCAAGCGCATCACGCGGGATGCGTCCTTGCAGGCGGGGTCGCTGCCGCAATGCTCGATCAGGCGGGCCTGGAGCGGCTCCCACTGCGCCTTCGGCAACGGCTCGGCCAGGGTCCAGTAGGTGTGAACGGACTTCCCGCCGGTCTCCACCTGGAAGGTGGGCTCAGGGAGCCCCAGCTCCTGCCATGCCGTGCACTGCCACTCGATCGGCTTGTCGTCCCACTCGACGAACAACGCCCCGCAGGTGGTGATGTCGGCCTTGCGGTCGCCGCCGTCATTGATGACCAGGTACAGGCCGCGGCCTTCGGCTTGCCACTGCTCGGCGCGGTCCAGATCCCACCCGCCAGACCGGGCACTGAGTCGCGCCTTGTCGGGGTTGTTCTTGTGGGCGAAGGCCCGCAGGCGGGTGGTGGAAGGGTCCTTGCCGAGCAGGGCGAGCATCCGGTGGGCCTGCTCGCGGTCAATCCTGGGGGGCTTAGGTGTTACAGTACTGGCATACCTATGGGTGTTCCCTGGGTCTACCCATGACGGCGATTCGAAAGTATCGTTGTTGAAGTTCATGGCTTGCTAGGGCCGAGTGGACTGAGTGGGTGAATCGATTGACTGACCTCCTGGGCACCACCCCAGGGGGTCTTTCAATCAGTGGACTTCTGCTGCTGCGATCTGTAGCTCTCGCCGGGAGTACGTGGCCATCTGGCCCTGCTTGCGCGGTGGGCGGCCGAAGCGGCGCACGTAGGCCGCGGCCACTGCAGCCGGGACAGCCGTGATCGGCTCACCAGCCGCGACCCATTCGCGCAACGTGCGGCGCTCGACGCCAGCAGGGCATGGCGCGTAGGGGCTCACGGCCTGGGCCGCGACCTGGGAGCGGAGCCGCTCCAGGTGGTGGGGCTGCATCCGGTGGGATTGCCGCTTCTTCGGCCGCGGCGGCGGCGGCGGCGCGACGGGGGCACTGACGCCCATCGAAGAAACCAGAACCACCCGCCGGCCGTCACCGAGCGACCGCTCCAGCAGATGCTGGCGAGCACGCACCATGGGGAGCCAGCGCGGATCAACGGCAATCAGCAGCCGATCGGAATTGGCGCTGACCAGGCGGGCGTGCTCGCGCAGCAGCATCTGGGCGGATGGAAGCTCCAACCCCCAGATCAGCCGCTCCCAGGTGTTGCGGCGGGGCAGGACATCACGCGGTGCGACCTTTGCCAGGGCCCGCTCCAGGGCGGGCAGGCGATCGCTCAGGGGCGACCACTGCACGGGGCGATCAGCGCCAGGGGGAAGCGGCGCGGGGCCAACTACTTCGATGTAGAGCTTTGCCTGGCAGCGGGTGCAGGGCTGGGTCCAGCGATCGGGCCATGGGCCGCCCATGCGGTCGCTCAGATCGAGATCCCACGGCTCGGAGCAGGTAGGGCACCAGCCGTGGGCGGCGCGGCAGTGGCCGCAGAGATGGGACTGGAGATAGTGCCGGTGGCGGGTAGTCATGCGGCCGGCTCCAGATCATCAAGGGCCCGCTGGAGTTGATCGCGAATCCAGGTGGTCGGGCGTACCTGGCCGCCAGAAGCGACTGCGGCGATGCGTGCGCGCAGCTCAGGGCTGCAGCGGAAGGTGACCAGTTCGGAGTGCTTCCTGGGCTGGGCCCAGGCATTGGCAACAGCCGGCATGGGAGTGGTGTGCGTACTGCCTGGTCAAACTACTGACCGTTTCAGGGGTGCAACTGATCTGGGCCAGCTGCAACAGCCTGAGATCAGAGCTTTTTGGCTGCATAGATGCAACTCCCTTCCCGCAGCGGGTGATCAGCCATGCCGCCACGAAGACCTGAACGACCTGAAGATCCTGCCGATCGCTGGCGAAGACCAGGACTGCCGCAGTGGCTTGAGGTCAGCCTCCCAGGGGCGGCGCCAGGGCAGTGAAACCAGTGAGCGCCTCGCTGCCATGCCAGAGGATCTCCGCGATGCCACCGGCCTGCAGGCGCACGCCAGGCTCGGCTGTGAACCGTCCGATCGGCTGGCAGAGCAGGGTCGTCGCGGGGCCGGTCTCGCTCGCGGCAACGGCCCGGGCCAGCGCCTCACCGTGCCCCGGCGCCACCGCCAGCAGAAATCCGAAGCTGGGGAAGCAGCTCAGCCAGGCCTCCAGCGTCACGCCGCCCGGCGGGGTGATCGCATCAAGATCCAGCAGCAGGCCGCAGCCTGAGCTCTCGCTGAACATCACGGCGGTGCCCACCAGGCCGCCCATGCTGATGTCCTTGGCGGCACGGGCGGCGCCACTTTCGGCCAGCTGAGGCAGCAACGCCAGCTGACGGCGCAGCAGGGCGGGATCCGCTTCGGTGGCCGCATCCCAGAAGGGGTCGGGGTGGCGCATGCGACCGGAGGTGTTCACCAGGAGGACGCAGGCATCACCGGGCCGGGCGAAGCGGGCCGAGAGCACCGGCCCGGCGGCCGTGCCCAGCACCGCCACCGCCAGTGCGTCGTAGGGGCTGCTGAGGTTGGTGTGCCCCCCCACCACCGGCACCCCGAAGCGCGCCGCTGCCGCCTGCAGGCCCGCCAGCACCGGTTCGGCCCGATCAGCCTCGCGGCACCAGAGGCTGTTCACCAGCGCCAGGGGCCGGCCGCCCATCGCTGCGATGTCACTGAGATTGACCAGCACGCCGCACCATCCCGCAAACCAGGGATCACGCTCGATCAGGTCCGGATCCATGCCCTCGCTGGCCAGCAGCAGCTGGCCGCTGCTGGCGGGCAAGAGGGCGGCGTCATCGCCGAGGGCGGCGGCGGGTCCGAGCTCAGCGAAGGGCTGGTGGGGGAAGTGGGCGGCGGGCCGCTGGATGGCGTTCTTGCCCCGAATCCCGCCCAGTTGCCGCAACAGTGCCACCAATGGCGCCAGCTCGATGGAACCGTTGGCAGGCGCTCCGTTGATGGCGCTCATGCCACCGGGCGGCGTTCCCGCGACGGGGCGTAGTAGCTGAGGTCGGCCTCCATCAGGTGGTGGGGCAGCCCCTTGATCTCCAGGGTGTCCACCGAGCTCCAGTGCAGGCGCTGGAAGAAGCGCACGTTCTGCAGCTGCACGGTGGCCAGGAAGCGGTCGCAGCCCCAGCCGTTGGCGGTGGTGACCGCCTTCCAGATCAACCCCTTGCCGATCTGGTTGTGGCGGCGGAAGGCGGCATCCACCCCGAGGCGGCCGCCATACCAGAGGCGCGGCTTCTGCTCGAGGATCCGCACCACCCCCACCACCGGACTGCTGCCGGCGCGGTTGGCGCCGTGGGCGATCGCCGCAATTGCAGTGGCGCTGGCGTCGTGCTCGTCGCGGTCGGAGCTTTCGAACAGGTGCTGCTCCTGACAGAAGATGCGGCTGCGCAACTCCCAGTACTGGGCCAGCAGTGGGGTGCCCGGGCGCAGCAGATGGAAGGAGAAGCGCTCGGAGCAGGCTGAGGGGGAGAGGCGGAAATCCTCGGCATCGATGCCGAGGCCCCAGCGCACCGAGGGGGTGAAGGCAGCCGGCGCCGACGTGGGGCTGCGGCCGATGTCGTGGCTGGAGGGATCGATGAAGAACATCACAGGATCAGGGGGTCGGCCCGGGGACTGGCGCGGCAACTGATTCCGTGGCCGCCTGCTCGAACAGCGACAGGGCGGAGCAGGCGCCGCACTTGGCGCAGCCCGCCGACATCGCCGCCGCGCTGAGATCCGAGGCGGCCAGCAGCTGGCTCACCGCCGTGTAGATCTCCACCATGAAGCTGGTCTCGGGAGCCGGATGGTGCTCCAGCGGCGTGCCGCTGATCGGCACGAACGGCACCACAAACGGATACACGCCTGCCGCGATCAACCGTTCGCAGCAGGCGACGATCGCCGCGGCGCTGTCTCCCAGACCCGCCAGCAGGTAGGTGGACACCTCGCCGCGACCGAACACCGCCACCGCCTGCTCGAACGCCTGGAAATAACGCTCCAGGCTGAGCTCCGCCTTGCCCGGAAGGATGCGCCGGCGCACCTCGGGCTGCACCACCTCCAGGTGCATGCCCAGGCTGTCGACGCCGGCGTCTTTCAGATGCTGGAACCAGATCGGATCTTCCGGCGGCTCGCATTGCGCCTGGATCGGCAGGTTCACCCGGGCCTTCACCGCGGCGGCGGTCTCCGCCAGCAGACGGGCGCCCCGGTCGTCGCTGTTGGGGGTGCCGGTGGTCATCACCAGCTGGCGCACGCCATCGAGCCGCACCGCCGCCTCGGCCACCTCCGCCACCTGGGCGGGGGTCTTGCGCACCACGGTGCGGCCGTCCTCGAGGGATTGCTCGATGGCACAGAACTGGCACGACTGGCTGCGGTCGCGGAAGCGGATGCAGGTCTGCAGCAGGGTGGTGGCCAGCACGTCGCGGCCATGCAGCAGAGCGATGGCGCGGTAGGGGGTGCCATCGGCGGTGTGGAGGCCGTAGAAACGCGGCTGCGCCGGGGTTTCCACCGTCGCTAACTGGAGGTTGCTGCCGGAGGCCAGCGTGCGGGCGCTGGCAGCGGGGGTGTCCGCCGGCGCGCTGAGCCGGTAGGGGGAACGCTGGGCAGCGTGGCTGTACACGGGAACCATCACCGTGGTGTCACCGAAGGTGAGGGCGCGATGGTCGGAGGGACCGGCGCCGCCGCGGCGGCCGGTGTTGCCCTCCAAAGCTGGCTCGACCACCCCCTGCACCTGCAGGTCGGTGACCAGACGGCCGAGGGCGGCGGGATCGTTGGATTCAGCCATGGGGGACGGGCTCCGGGGCAGGGCTGCTGGGCGTCAACGGCAGGTGGTCAGGGGGCGCTGCGGTCAGCGCCTGCGGCAGCGCAGGGCTGGCGGCGATGGCGCCGCTGTCCTCCACCTGGCGGGCCGGGCTGCGATCGAGGCGCAGCCCGAGCAGGTCGGGACGGCTGTAGTGACCCACGCTGTCCATCATTCGCTTGCGTTTGGTGATCAGGGCCAGGTCGAGTTCGGCGATCGCCAGGCCTTCACCCTCCGGCAGCGGTCCGGCCAGGTAGCGGCCTTCCGGGCTGATCACGGCGGTGTGGCAGCCCCCCTGGCAGGCCTTCTGCAGGGCAGGATCGCTGCTGATCCGCTCCACATCAGCGGGGTCGAGCCAGGCCGTGGCGCTCACCACGAAGCAGCCCGCCTCCAGGGCGTGGTGCCGCAGGGTGACGGCCGTCTGCTCACTGAAGATCGGCCCCACCAGTGAGCCGGGGAACTGGGCGCAGTGGATCTCCTCGCCCTGGGTCATCAGGCTGAAGCGGGCCAGGGGGTTGTAGTGCTCCCAGCAGGCCAGGGCACCGATGCGCCCCAGGGCCGTGGGCACCACCGTGAGGCCGGAGCCGTCGCCCTGGCCCCACACCATGCGCTCGTGGAAGGTGGGGGTGATTTTGCGGCGCTTCAGCACCAGCGCGCCGCTGGCGTCGATCAGCACCTGGGCGTTGTAGAGGCTGCCGCCCTCGCGTTCGTTGATGCCCAGCAGCACGTGCAGGCTGAGTTCGCGGGCGGCCGCCGCGATGCGGGTGAGGGCCGGGCCCGGCACCGTCACCGCCTGCTCATAGAGCTTCAGGTGAGAGCGGCCCATCAGGGCCGGAGGCTCCACGAAGGAGAAATAGGGGTAGTAAGGAAGGAAGGTTTCCGGAAAAACGATCAGCTGCACCCCCTGGGCGGCGGCCTCGGCCATCGCCGCCAGCACCCGCTCCACGGACCCGTCCAGGCTGTAGAGCACCGGACGGATCTGGGCGGCGGCCACGACGATCGGGCCGTCCATGCTCAGAGCGTCCAGGTGTCGAGGATGAAGGCACCTTCCTTGCGGTGCAGCAGCACGATGTCGAGCACATCGAGAGGGTTCACCGGCGTGATGCCCGGGATCAGGGCACCCTCGCCGTGGCCGTAGAGGGCCTGCAGGGCGAAGCGACAGGCGTACACCTTGCCGCCCTGGTCCATGAACTTCTGGATGCGGGCGCCGAAATTGAGGTGGCCATCGAAGGCGGCATCCCCCAGCTTCGGGAAGCCCCGCTGCAGACCGAGCGTGACGCCGGGGCCGTAGAGCAGGATCGAGGTCTCGAAGCCCTTGTTGATCAGGCGACTGGCCTGCAGCAGGTTGACCAGACCGATGGAGCCCTCGAAGGCCACGGTGTGGAAGGTGACGAGCGCCTTCTCACCCGGCTCGGCCTTCACATCAGGGAATACTTTCTCCTCGTAGTCGACGAGGAAGTCCCCCGGTTGATTGGCGGGGCGGGTGACCTGGGGCATGAAGCAGCAACCTCTGGAGGTGGGAAGAGCACGACCATGCCCGAACAAAGTGTGAAGTTGTGTATCTTCCGGCACTGAATCAGCTTCACCCTGGCTTCCGCTTCGGTCTTGCTTGCTACCACCGCAGCCCTTGTCGCGGGTCAACGATGGGCCAAAGCCTGCTCGCCCCATGACCCTGACCCCTGCGGTGGTGGTGATCGGAGGCGGCCAGGCGGGACTGTCCCTGGCCAGCTGTCTACGGCAACGGCGCATCGAGCCCCTGGTGCTGGAGCGTCACCGGATCGCCCACGCCTGGCAGCACCAGCGCTGGGACTCCTTCTGCCTGGTCACCCCCAACTGGCAGTGCCGCCTTCCCGGCTTCCCCTACGACGGTGACGACCCCCACGGGTTCATGGGCCGCGAGGCGATCGTGGCCTATCTGCAACGTTTCGCCGAGCGGGCGGCGGTGCCGGTGCGGGAGGGGGTGAGCGTCGAACGGCTGCAGAGCAGCGGCGACGGCTACCGCCTGCTCACCAGCGCCGGGGTGATCGAAGCTGAGCAGGTGGTGATCGCCACCGGCGCCTACCACCGCCCTCGGCGCCATCCGCTGGCCGAGCGGCTGCCCGCCACGGTGCTCCAGCTCGATGCCCGGGACTACCGCCGCCCCGACCAGTTGCCGGTGGGCCCGGTGCTGGTGGTCGGCAGTGGCCAGTCGGGCTGCCAGATCGCTGAAGACCTCGCCCTGGCCGGCCGCCGGGTGCATCTGAGCGTGGGCTCTGCGCCACGTTCGCCCCGCCGCTACCGCGGCCGCGACGTGGTCGAGTGGCTGGAGCGGATGGGGGTCTACGACACCCCGATCGATGCCCACGAGGATCCCCGCGCCGTGCGCCACAAGACCAACCACTACCTCACGGGCCGCGACGGCGGCCGTGAGATCGACCTGCGCCAGCGTGCCCGCGAGGGCATGGTGCTGCACGGCCGTCTGGAGGGCATCAGCCCCACGGGTCTGAGTTTTGCCGCCAACCTGGCCGCCAACCTCGAGGCCGCCGATGCCGTCTACCGGCGCATCCGCGGCAGCATCGACGCCTGGATCGCGGATCAGGGACTGGCGGCGCCGATCGATCCGCCTTACGAACCCTGCTGGAGCCCCCCACCGGACGGGAGCGGCTCCAGGTTGGAGCTGGCCGAGGAACCCCTGGCGGCGGTGATCTGGTGCACCGGCTACCGCGCCGATTTCAGCTGGGTGGAGGTGCCGGTCTTCGATGGCGGCGGCGAGCCGGTCCACCAGCGGGGCGTCACCCAGGCGCCTGGTCTCTATTTCATCGGTCTGCCCTGGCTGCACACCTGGGGGTCGGGCCGCTTCTGCGGCGTCGGCGGGGATGCCGATCATCTGGCGCAGGTGATCCAGCGACGCCAGCTGCGGCGCGATGGCAGCCAGGAGACTCTGGAGTGCACGGCGCTGCTGGGCTCATGACGGCGACTGGCCCGGGCCTCGATCTGGCCCATGGGAGAGACAGCCGTGGCACCGGCGGGCTGATTCCCGCGGAAGTGCTGCGCCAGCTCAACGGCCGCCGCGATGGCCCTGCCTGGCGGCAGCTGGCCGGCCACGGCGGGCTGATCCTGGGGGCCGGACTGGTCTGGGGCCATGCCGCCCTGCCCTGGGCGCTGCGGCTGGCGGCCCTGCTGCTGCTCGGCTGGGGCCTGGCCTTCGCCTTCTGCGCCATGCACGAATGCGGCCACCGCACCGCCTTCGCCAGCCGCCGCGTCAACGACACCGTGGCCTGGTGGGCCGGGGTGCTCAGTTTCTACAACGCTGACTTCTACCGCCGTTACCACCAGTGGCACCACCGCCACACCCAGCAGCTCGGGCTGGATCCGGAGCTGGAGTCGGCGCCGCCCGACACGCGGAGGGCCTACCTGCTGTCGCTGAGCGGCCTGCCCTGGTGGATCGACAAGCTGCGCGGCCATGCCCGCGGTCTGGTCGGGGATTTCGCGGGTCGCCCCTACATCCCCCCCGAAGCGGCCCCGGCCGTGTGCGCCTCCCTGCGCCGCCAGCTGGCCGTCTACGCCGTGCTGGTGGCCCTCTCCCTGCCGGGCTGGAACGGCGCTCTGTTCTGGTTCTGGCTGCTGCCGCTGGCAGTGGGCCAGCCCCTGCTCCGTTTCGTGCTGCTGGCGGAGCACGGCGGTTGCAGCACCGCCACCGACGCGCTGCGCAACACCCGCACCACCCTCACCCTGGTACCGCTGCGCTGGCTGATGTGGAACATGGCATTTCACGCCGAGCACCACCTGTTCGCCTCGATCCCCTTCCATGCCCTGCCGGCAGCCCACGGCTGGATCGGACCCCGGCTGGTGCACGAGGCTCCCGGCTACCTGGCCCTGCACCGGCGCTTCCTGGCCGATCCCGCCCAGCTGACGCTGCCGACAGCATGAACGCGGCTGCGTCTCCGCCCCGACGGGACGAAACATTCACGCTGGGGGATCTGCCCCTGGCCTGCGGTCGCCTGCTGCCGCAGGCACGACTGGCTTACCGGGTGTTCGGCGAGCTCAACGCCGCACGCTCCAACCTGGTGCTTTACCCCAGCTCCTACGGCGCCTGGCCCGAGGACATCGACTGGGTGGTGGGGCCGATCCTCGATCCAGCGCGGTTCTGTGTGCTGGTGGTGAGCCAGTTCGGCAACGGCCGCTCCAGCAGCCCCAGCAACAGCCCCATGGGCCTGGCGGAGGACGGGTGGGTGATCAGCCACGCCGACAACGTGGCCGCCCAGCAACGCCTGATCCGGGAGGTGTTCGGCGTGGAGCGCCTTGCCCTGATCTACGGCTGGTCGATGGGGGCCCAGCAGGCCTACCACTGGGCAGCCCTGGAGCCAGGGGCGGTGGAGCGGATCTGCTGCCTCTGTGGCACGGCCCGCACCACGCCCCACAACCGCCTGTTCCTGCTCAGCCTGCGCCAGGCCCTCACCGCCGATCCCGCCTGGGATGGACGGCGCTTCAGAGCAACCCCCGAGCAGGGCCTGCGCACCTTCGCCCTGATCTACGCCAGCTGGGCCGCCAGCCAGCCCTACTACCGGCAGGGCCGGCACGAGGCGCTGGGCTACAGCAGCGTGGACGACTACGTGGAGCGCAGCTGGCTGCCCGCCTACCGCCGCCATGACCCCCGTGATCTGCTGGCGATGCTCGACACCTGGCTGGCCAACGATCTCGGCGCCGCCGTGGGGGCGGCCCGGGGGGATGGCAGGCCCATGGAGCTGGCCGCCGCCCTGGGGCGGATCACGGCCCGCACCACGGTGATCGCCGGCTCCCACGACCTCTACTTCCCCCCCGACGACTGCGCCGCTGAAGCCGCCTGCATTCCCGGCGCCCGCTTCGAGCGGCTGGAGTCGGTGCTGGGGCACCGGGCCGGCAATCCCCGCGACGCGCCACGGGAGCAGGCCTTGATCCGCGCCGCCCTGGAGCACCTTTGCCACGATTGAGCCCATGACCGACCTGGCCCGCTACGCCGCCGACCACGGCCTTCGCCATTTCCTCTTCTCCTTCTCGGATCTGTTCGGGGTGCAACGGGCCAAGCTGGTGCCTGCCAGCGCCGCCAACCAGCTGGCCCGCGATGGCGCCGGCTTTGCAGGCTTCGCCGCCTGGCTGGCGATGACTCCGGCTGATCCCGACGTGCTCGGCCTGCCCGATCCCGCCAGCCTGGCGGTGCTTCCCTGGCAGCGCAGCGTGGCCTGGGTGGCCACCGATCTGCAGGTGGAGGGCCGGCCGCTTGAGCAGTCCCCGCGCTGGGTGTTGCGCCGCCAGCTGGAGCGGGTGGCCCAGCTGGGCTACAGCTTCCGCACGGGGGTGGAGGCGGAGTTCTTTCTGCTGCAGCCCGGCGGCACAGCGATCGCCGATACCCACGACACCCAGAGCAAGCCCTGCTACGACCAGCTGGCGCTGATGCGCCAGTTCGAGCTGATCGGCGGCCTGCTGGAGGCGATGGAGGAGCTGGGCTGGGGTCCGTACCAGGCCGATCACGAGGATGCCAACGGCCAGTTCGAGATCAACTGGACCTTCGCCGATGCGCTGGTGACCGCCGACCGCCACGCCCTGTTCCGGGTGATGGCCCAGGCGATGGCGGAACCCATGGGCGCTCGGGTGAGCTTCGCTCCCAAGCCCTTCCCCCAGCTCACCGGCAGCGGCGCCCACCTGCACCATTCCCTCTGGGACGCCTCAGGCCGCAACCTCTTCCACGACCCCCGCGGCGAGCTGGGCCTCTCGCCGCTGGCCTATCACTTCCTGGCGGGTCTGCTGGCGCATGCCCCGGCCCTGTGCGCGATCACCAATCCCACCGCCGAGAGCTACGCGCGGCTCGGAGGCCAGACCACCAACTCCGGCGCCACCTGGTCACCGGGCTGGATCAGCTACGGCGGCAACAACCGCAGCCACATGGTGCGCCTCCCCGACGACCAGCGCCTGGAGCTGCGCCTGCCCGACAGTGCCGCCAACCCCTACCTGCTGCCGGCGGCGGTGCTGGCCGCCGGCCTCGACGGCCTCGAGCGGCAGCTCGAAGCCGGCCCCCGCAACGACGCCAACCTCTACACCGACCCGCCGGCTGCCGGCACCGCGACCGAGCTGCCCGCCAGCCTCGAGGAGGCCCTGGCCGCCTTCGCCGCCGACACGGTGCTGCGCGAGGCCCTGGGGGAACCCTTCTGTGTGGCCTACGAGAGCCTCAGGCGAAAGCACGGCTGAAGGGCTGAGGATGGTGTGCCCAGGTCCCTGGTGTTGCCTCGATGTCGCTCCTCTCCAACGCCATGGTGGCCAGCAGCGCGGCGGCCGCCGCAGCGATCGGGAGTCTGGCCTTCCCGGCACTGTCGGCGGAAGTTGGGCCCGCGCCAGCGCCGCCTGCCGCTCTGGCGCGACGCCTGGAGGCGGTGACCGGCAAGGAGATGTACCGCCACAGCACCTGGGGCTGGCGGGTGGTGGAGGAGAGCAGCGGCGCGGTGCTGCTGGAGCGCAACAGCGCCCAGATGTTCGTGCCGGGCTCGATCATGAAGACCTACAGCACCGCCGCCGTGCTGAAGGAGTACGGAGCCGACCACCGCTTCCGCACCCCGATCCACCAGCTGGGCACGGTGCGCAACGGCGTGCTCGACGGCCACCTGGTGCTGGTGGGCTCCGGTGATTTCAGCTTCGGCCTGCGCGAGCGGCCCGACGGCAGCCTCGGGTTCAACAGCCTGCCCCGGATCGATCACAACTACGCCAGCACCGGATTTCCGGGCGTGGCCCTGCTTCCCGACAGCGATCCCCTCAGGGCCCTCGACCAGCTGGCGGGCCAGGTGCGCTCCGGCGGCATCCGCAGGGTGCGGGGTGATGTGGCCATCGACGATCGCCTGTTCAACACCTATTCGGGCTGGCCCGATGGCCTGATCGCGCCGATCTGGGTGAACGAGAACCTGCTCGACATCACCACCCGCCCTGGTCGGCCCGGCGAACCTGCCCTGGTGGACTGGCGACCGCGCACCACTGCGCTGAGCGTGGTGTCGCAGGTGACGACGGTGGCGGAGGGCACGGCCACCGAGCCGTTGCAGGTGGAGCCGCTCGATGGGGGGCGGGTGCGAATCAGCGGCCGGATCGCTGCCGATGCCCCGCCGCAGATCAGCACCGCCGAGATCCGCCGACCCGCTGATTTCGCGCGCACTGCCCTGATCGAAGCCCTCGAGCGCGCCGGCGTGGCGGTGGACGCCCCGGCCACAGGGGGGAACCCGGCGGCGATCCTGCCGGCCGGCAGCGGAGCCTATGCCGGTGCCCCGAAGCTGGCTGAGCACGTCTCGCCGCCGCTCTCGGAATTCGTGAAGGTGATCCTGAAGATCAGCTACAACCGCGGCGCCGATCTGATGGTCTGCCTGGTGGCGGTGAAGGCGGGCAGCCGTGACTGCCCCGACGGCCTGGCGCGGGAGCTGGAGGTCATCACCGCCCTGGGCGTGTCTCCCGCCAGCACCCTGGTGGAGGACGGGGCCGGCTCCATCGACAGCAGCCGCACCTCCCCGATCGATCAGACCACCCTGCTGCGCCGCCTGCTGCAGGAACCCTGGGGCCAGGCCCTGCGGCAGGGGCTGCCGGTGATGGGGGTGGATGGCACCCAGGCGCAGAATCAGGTGGGCACCCCGGCAGCGGGCAGGATCCGGCTCAAGGACGGCTCCAGGGTGATGGGCAGCGCCAGCGGCCAGATGTCGATCCCCGCCAAGACCCAGGTGGGCTACATCGAGGCCGCCAGCGGCCGGCGGCTGGTGTATGCCCTGTATCTCAACAATGTGCCCACCAGCCCCGCCATCCTGCTGAGCAGCTTCGAAACCGCAGACCGCGATCTCGCCGCGATCGCGGCGGCCTTTCAGGAGGCCTTCTGATGGGGGCCCTGCCTGTGAGGGCGGCACTGTTCGCCCTGGCGCTCGTGCCCGCCGGCTCCGCCGCGCCGGCCCTGGCGGAGAAAGCCCTGGCAGAGGCGGCCCCTCCTGCGGCGGTGGCGGCAGTGATGAACAAGCCGCGTTACGCGGGGGCGAGCTGGAGCCTGCTGGTGAGCGATCTCTCCAGCGGCCGCACGCTGATGGCGCTCAACCCCGATCAACTGGCCTTCACCGGATCCGTCCGCAAGCTGTTCTCGGTGGGCCGGGCCCTGCAGACCCTGGGGGCCGAGCACCGGGTCGAGACGACCGTGCTCCGGCGGGGCCCAAGGCAAGGGGGTCGCCTGGCGGGCGATCTGGTGCTGGTTGCCGGAGGCGACCTCACCTTCGGCGGCCGGCAACCGGCCGATGGCGGCGTGGCCTTCACGGCCTTCGATCACAACGATGCCAACAACCTCGGCACAGCCCTGCTGACGCCGCAGGATCCGCTGCAGGCACTCGACGCCCTCGCGCGCCAGGTGCGGCAGGCAGGGATCAGCCAGGTGGAGGGTGATCTGGTAGTCGACGATCGGCTGTTTCCGGCCTACCGGGTCCCCAACGGCAATCTGCTGATCACACCGATTCTGGTGAACGAGAACATGGTCGACGTGTCGGTGACACCCACAGCCGTGGGGGAACCGGCCCGGGTCGACTGGCGGCCCCGCAGCGCCGCGTTCCAGCTGAAGTCCAGCGTTCGCACCGTGGCGGCGGGGGAGGAGGCCGTTCTCGAGCTCTCCGGTGAGGGGCGGATCGACTGCCGCTGGCGGGAACCCTGCACGGGCGCCATCAGCGGCACGATCCCCCTCGACTACCGGGCTCCCCTCTCCGGCAGCCCGGTGGCGGTGCGCACGTTCCGAATCGAGGATCCCGCCTCCTATGCCCGGATCGCCTTCCGCGAAGCCCTCGCCCGGGCCGGCGTGGACGTGCAGGCCCCCCTGGAGGCCCCGAACAATCGTGCCCTTCTCGAGCGAGCCGACCCAGGGGAAGCGGAGCAGACGGTGGCTTCCTGGCGCTCGGCACCCTACGACGAACTGGCCCGGTTGATCCTGAAGGTGAGCCTCAACCTGGGGGCCAACCTCAGCCTCACCCAGGTGGGGCTGAGCGAGGGGGAGCGCCGCGTCGAGGGGGCGCTGGCCGCCGAACGGGCGACCTGATCAGGCAGGGTCTGAGCCCCCAGAGCTTCCGGTTTCCCACCAACGGCAGCGGCAGCCCCGACAGCCAGGCCACGGCTCGGGCGGTGGTGCAGTGGCTGGGGATCATGCAACGCAGCCCCCAGGCCGCCGTGTTCCGTGCAGCGCTGCCGGTGCTGGGCGTGGATGGATCGCTGGCCGAAACCGGTCGGAATCTTGCCGCCCGCGGGGAGGTGATGGCCAAGACGGGCACCACGATCGATTCCACGGGCCTCAGGGCCCAGGTGCTGGCGGGCTACCTGCGCAGCCGCAGCGGCAGGGATCTGGCGTTTGCGTTGTTCGTGAACGACGCCGGCCCGGTGAGCGCGATCAGCGATGTGGCCGAGGTGTTCGAGGATCAGGCGGTGATCACCGATCTGATCCGCAGCTGGAGCCCCTGACCCAGGCAAGGCCCGCCTGGCTGACGCTCGCTTCATTCGTGAAGGTGATGCTGAAGATCAGCGACAACAAGGCCTCAAGCCACTGGAGCATCTGAACAACCCGATACAATCGGCACATGCTAAAAACTGTGGCCTGGAACTGATCACTATCCCCCATCACCCTGCCTTCACAGACTACAAACAGGCCTACGCGAATAAGGTGGTCGACCAATCCTCCCTTTAGAGGAGATGCTGATCAACAACCCGCTGCTTTCGGTTGAGCCAGCTGCACTCTCGGCCCTCCTGATCCCGAGCCGATCAAGTCCCCGGCCATGGTCATCGGAACCTGCCGCGGGCACACTGGTGAAGCAGCAACGACAGAGCCACATCGAATCATGGACGACTCATCACAGCGCGATCAGGGCACTCCCATTGTCGTCACCCAGGGGGGTAACGGCACCGCGATCGGTCTGATCGTGGCCGCCATCATCCTGGGAGGCGCCGCGGTCTGGGCCGTGAGCATCTGGTCCGACACCCAGCTCAAGATGATCCAGGCGCCCGCTGAGGCCATCAAGGAGGGGATCAAGGGAGCTGCCGAGGCCATCACACCAGGCCAGTGAGCTCGCCAGGCTCACACCACCTCCAGAACCCCCCGAACCATCGCCATGCCGCAGTGGAAGGGATACTCCCCGGGCTCCATCGCCGGCAACTCCAGGCTGGTGCGCGCGTTCAGGGTTAGATCGAGGCTGCGCCGAAAGTCGGGAACGATCACCTTGGCCACGCAGCCGCTGGGATCGAGGCGGTGAAAGGTGAGGCGCACCGGGCGGCCGGCGATCAGCCTGACCCGGGCTGGGGAGTAGCCGCCATCAACGGTGATCGTGATCTCCTGCAGGCCACGCTCCCCTTCCCGGGCGGCCACGGCCTCGCCATGGCGGGCGAGAAACCACCAGAGTTCGGCGGCGATCAGCGCCAGGCCGGCGGCGGTCACCGCCAGCCGGAGCACCAGGGGCTGCTCGATCGTGCGCCAGAGCGGTTCGCCGCTGGTCAGGGCTGCGGCAGCGGCAACGAAGCTGGTCATCAGCTGGCGGCAAGGGGAGTGGGCCGGAAGCGGCGCAGCCTCAGGGCATTGCTCACCACCGACACGGAGCTGAAGGCCATGGCAGCGCCGGCGATCATCGGGCTCAGCAGCCAGCCGGTGAGCGGGAAGAGCAGGCCGGCGGCGATCGGCAGGCCCGCCACGTTGTAGGCGAAGGCAAACACCAGGTTCTGGCGGATGTTGGCCATGGTGTGGCGGCTGAGTTCGATCGCCGCCGGCACGCCGGCCAGGTTGCCGGAGATCAGGGTGATGTCGCTGGCGGCGATCGCCACATCGGTGCCGGTGCCCATCGCCAGGCCCACATCGGCCGCCGCCAGGGCCGGCGCGTCGTTGATTCCATCGCCCACCATCGCCACCGGGCCCTCCCCCTGCTCCTGCAGCCGGCGGATCACAGCAGCCTTGTCGGCGGGGCGCACCTCCGCGATCACCCGCTCGATCCCCACCTGGGAGGCCACCACCTCGGCGGTGCGGCGGGCGTCACCGCTGAGCATCACCACCTCAATACCCAGACGCCTCAGGGCGGCCACGGCGGCAACCGCGCTGGGCTTGAGCGGATCGGCGATGCCGAAGCAGGCTTCGATCCGCCCGTCCACAGCCACCGCCGCCACGCTGCAGGCCGATCCCTCCAGCCGTGCAGCCAGGGGCTCGAGTGCCGTGATCTCGAGGCCAAGCTCGCTGAGCCAGCGGGGGGTGCCCACCAGCACGTTCATTCCGCCGGTGCGGCCTTTGACGCCCCGGCCCGCCACCGCCTCGAAGCCCTCCACGGCGGGCAGCTGCGGATCCTGGAGCTGGGGGCGGCTGAAGGCCACGATCGCCTCGGCCAGCGGATGCTCCGAACGCTCCTCCAGGGCCGCCACGGCGGCCAGCAGGGCCTGGGCCGGCAGCCGGCCAGCGGGCAGGCGCTCGAAATCGGTGACTGCCGGCTGCCCGCGGGTGAGGGTGCCGGTCTTGTCGAGCACGATGGTGCGCAGACCGCCGGCGGTTTCCAGGGCTTTGGCGCTGCGGAAGATCAGCCCGTTCTCCGCTCCCTTGCCGGAGGCCACCATGATCGAGGTGGGCGTCGCCAGGCCAAGAGCGCAGGGGCAGGCGATCACCAGCACGCTGACCAGAAACAGCATCGCCAGCACCGGGTTGCCGCTGACCAGGAACCAGACCACGAAAGCGGCGATGGCCAGGGCGATCACCGCCGGCACGAACCAGCCCACCACCTGATCGGCCAGACGCTGCACCCGGGTGCGCGAGCTCTGGGCCTGGCGCACCAGCTCCACGATCTGGGCCAGCACCGTGCCTGTGCCCACCCGGCTGACGCGGAAGCTGAAACTGCCGCTGCGGTTCATCGAGGCGCCGATCACGGCGTCGCCGGGCCCCTTCTCCACCGGGGTCGGCTCGCCGGTGAGCATCGACTCCTCCACCCAGGAGTTGCCCTCCTCCACCACCCCATCCACGGGCAGCTTCTCCCCGGGACGCACCTGGACCAGATCGCCCACCACCACAAGGGCCACCGGGATCTCCTGCACAGCCCCGTCGCGCAGCACCCGGGCCGTGGGCGGCTGCAACTGCAGCAACCGCCGGATCGCCTCCGAGGTCTGGCCGCGGGCACGGGCCTCCATCAGGCTGCCCAGCAGCACCAGGGTGAGGATCACCACAGCAGTTTCGTAGTACACATCGGCCGGCAGCCCCTCGTTGGTGAGCAGCTGCGGGGCAAGGGTGGCCACCAGCGAGGTGAGCCAGGCGATGCCTGTGCCGGCCGCCACAAGGGTGTTCATGTCGGCGCTGTGCTGGCGAAAGGCCGCCCAGGCGCCCGTGAAGAACTCCCGACCGCACCAGAACAACACCGGTGCGGAGAGCACCAGCTGGGTCCAGGGGCTGGTGAACCAGCCGGGCAGAAACGGCAGGGCATGGACGCCGAGCATGTGCGGCAGGCTGGAGAGCATCACCAGAGCGGTGAGCACAGCCGCCACAGTCACCTTGCGGCGCAGCAGGGTGAGTTCATGGGCCAGCTCCCGCTCCATCCCCGACGCCGATCCGGCCAGGTCATCGGCATGGCAGCAGGAGGGGCCGGCAGATGGCGAGCTCATCGAGGGCCTCGGATCAAGGGCTGGTCCATCGCAAGGGGCCATGCCTTCAACCTATGGGCTCCAGCCCAGTGGAGGGTCAAGCCCCTTCCTCAAGTCGTAGCCCCGTTCAAGACCTTGGGACTCACCCTGGAGACGATCCTCTGGGGAACATCGCCGTGATCGGCCCGAATCTCAAGGTCTGATGGGGTCCCAACACGAGCGGGTGTGACCACCATGAAGGGGGAAGATCCTGCCAGGAGGCGTCATTCCCATAGCCCATCAACCCCTTGGCCGCAGGCGCCCGCGTCCCCTGATCGCACCACTGGTGTCAGCAGCCTGCGCCCTCACTCTGCTGACACCACCGGTGGCGATGCAACCAGCCCACAGCCAGGGCTGGGGTGGCCAGGCCAGTCCGGGGCGGATGGGCATGGGGTACTCGGATCAGCACTTCATCGTGCGCATGATTCCCCATCACGACGGGGCCATCGCCATGGCGGACCTGGCCCTCACCCGGGCACGCCGGCCCGAGGTCAAGGCCCTCGCCCGCAGCATCAAGGACAGTCAGACGCAGGAGAACGCCCAGATGCGCGCCTGGTACCGCAAGTGGTATGGGCAGGAGGCCCCCACGTGGTCACTGGGTGCCGGCTGGGGCTGGCAGGGCGGCATGGGTGGCCACATGGGGATGGGTGGCGGCATGGGCCTGGGGATGCAAGGGGGCACCAACCTCGCCGCCCTGCGCCAGGCCGCCGACTTCGATCGCGCCTTCATCGAGCAGATGATTCCCCACCACCAGATGGGCGTGATGATGGCCTCGATGGCCCAGATCAATTCCCAGCACCCGGAGCTGCGTTCGCTGCAGGAGTCGATGGTGCGGGTGCAGAGCGAGGAGATCAGCCAGATGGAGCAGTGGTATCGCAGCTGGTACTGAGCCGCCATGACAGCCGACGAGGAAGTCCTGCTCGCCGTGCACACCACGGTGGCCCACCACGACGACGCCAGGCGGCTGGCGCGGCAGGTGATCAGGGACGGGCTGGCGGCCTGTGCCCAGCTGGAGCCGATCGAAAGCCTCTACATCTGGAAGGGGGAGCTGGTGGAGGAGCAGGAGATCCGGATCACCTTCAAGACCACCCGACAGCGCCGGCAGGCACTGATGGAGGTGATTCGTGAGGCTCATCCCTACGACATCCCCGCGATCACGGCCACGCCCCTGCAGGATCCCGATCCCGCTTACGAGCGCTGGGTGATCGAGCAAACGCAGCCCAAGGCCTGAACTTGGGACGTCAGGATGGCAGCCTCGCCGCGATCCCAGCGCCCCGATGAACTCCAGTGCCATCCACGCCGGCCCGGTGATCGGCTCGCCGCCGCCACCCCCCTGGGTGGACGCGCGCACACCCCTGGGCCGGCTGATCGCCGCGGCGCTGGCGGTGGAGCCCTTACGCCAGCTGCTGTTCCTGCAGGCCCGGCGGATGATGATCCGCACAGCCGAAACCAGAGGCATCCCCTGGCGTCAGCGGCGCGAACAGCTGCGCCAGCAGGCGGAGCCACTGCTGAGCGCCAGCACCGAGGCGGCCGTGGTGGCCCCGCCCTATTACCGGGCCCGCTTCCACGCCTATGCCGAGGGGAACCTCTGCTGGGACGCGGCCTGTGAGGCGGAGCAGGCCACTGATTCGGTGGCCCTGCGGGTGTGGAAAGAAGAGAAGCAACTCAGCCCCACAGCCGCCCAGCAACGCATGCGCGACGGCATCTATGCCGCGATCCAACCCAGCCTCAGGGGCCCGGTGCACAACGTCCTCGACATCGGCTGTTCCGTGGGAGTGGGCACCCTGGCCCTGGCCGACTGGCTGGAGCAGCACGGCCACCGCGGCGTGCGGGTGAGCGGCCTCGACCTCTCCCCCCAGATGCTGGCGGTGGCGCGGGTGCGCGACACCGGCGGCCGCATCGCGGCCTGGCACCACGGCGCCGCCGAAGCCACGGGCCTGCCGGCAGAGAGCTTCGATCTGATCACCGCTCAGTTCCTCTGCCATGAACTGCCGAGCGACGCCACCCGCGCTGTGCTCGGCGAAGCGGCGCGTCTGCTACGGCCCCAGGGCGTGCTGGCCCTGGTGGACCAGGATCCGGAAGCGGAGGCGATCCGCGCCATGCCCCCGGCCCTGGCCACCCTGCTCAAGGCCACCGAGCCCTACCTCGAGGACTACTTCCGTCTCGATCTGCCCGCCGCCCTGGCCGAGGCCGGTTTCAGCGCGATCCGCCGGGTGGCCTCCGACCACCGCCACCGGGTGCTGGTGGCGACCAGACCGTGATCCGCGTGCGGCTGTTCGCCGGGCTGCGGGAGCGGGCCGGCTGGGGAGAGCAACAGGTGCCCACCCCGGCCGGATCCCCCCCGCCCACACCGGCGCACCTCTGGCGGCAGCTGGCCCTGGGGGAGACCATTCCGCCCCAGGTGCGCGTGGCGGTGAACCAGTCCTTCGCCGCCGCCGATCAGCAGCTCCAGCCCGGCGATGAGGTGGCCTTCCTGCCCCCGATCAGTGGCGGCTGAGCGGGTGTTGCACCTCCATCCCGCCCGCTTCGATCCCCTCGCCGCCCTGGCCGAATGGCAGCAGGGCCTGACGGCCGCGGGCGCTGAAGCGCCGGCGGCGGAAGCCCATTTCATCGGCCGTGTGCGCGGCCGCACCGCCAGCGGCGCACCGCTCGAAGCCCTGGAGCTGGAGCACTACCCCGGCATGACCGAGGTCCAGATCGAGCGGATCGCCGCCACCATCACCAGCCGCCACGGCCTGTTGGCGGTGCGGGTGGATCACCGGGTGGGCCGGGTGCTGCCTGGGGAAGCGATCGTGCTGGTGGCGGTGGCCGCCGACCGGCGCGGCCCGGCCCAGCGCGGCGGCCAGGAGCTGCTTGAAGCGCTCAAGCACGAGGCCCCCTTCTGGAAACGGGAGTGGAGCGGCGGCCTGGGCACCTGGGTGGAGGGCAACACGGCGTTCTGAGCCAGCAGGACATGCGCACCAGCGGCCTTCAGAAGATCGGCAGGCGCAGCAATTGCGCCCACAACTCGCTGCCCGCCGCCAGCGCGCCCAGCTCCGCCGGAATCTCCAGCAGCAGGTCGGCGCCCTGCAGCGAACCGATGCGGGAGGAGGCCTGGCTGCCCTCCACCAGCGCCAGCAGCTCCCCCTCGGGTCCCACCTGCAGGCGGGCGCGGGCCAGCTCAGGGCGGCCAGCGCCCCGCTTCAGATCGGCGGCCAGGCGCACCTTCAGGCGCGGCAGGGGCTCCACCGGCGCCCCCTCCAGCCGCTGCAGGGCCGGCACCAGCAGCTGCAGGGCCGTGATCGCCGCCGCCACCGGATTGCCCGGCAGCCCGAAGAACGGCGTGCCCAACAGCTCGCCGAAGGCGAAGGGCCGCCCGGGCTTGAGAAACAGCTTCCAGAAGGCCACCGATCCCAGCTCCGCCAGCAGCGGCCGGATCCAGTCGCTGTCGCCCGCCGACACACCGCCGGTGCTGACCACCACGTCGCAGCCGGCCGCCAGCTCCAGCAGCGCCGCCCGCAGGGCGGCGGGCTGATCGGCCACCAGCCGCCGCTCGACCACCACCACCCCCAGCCGCTCCAGCAACGCCACCAGCAGCGTGCCGTTGCTCTCCCAGATCTGCCCGGGCCCGCGGGCGCTGCCCGCCGGCACCAGTTCATCGCCGGTGATCAGCAGCCCCAGGCGTGGCCGCGGCCGCAGCGCCAGCTCCGCCACCCCGCAGCTGGCCAGCCGTCCGAGGTCGGCGGGACCGAGGCGCACCCCGGCGCCCAGCAGCACCTGGCCGGCGGCGGCCTCCTCGTCGGCGGCGCGGATCCAGGGGTTGGGCCCCGCCTCGCGAATCAAGCTGAGGCGCTCGCCATCGGCTTCCACCAGCTCCTGGGGCAGCACCCGGGTGGCCCCCTCCGGCAGTGGGGCACCGGTGAGGATGCGGATCGCTTCACCCTCCGCCAGGGGCCGGGGATAGGGGGCGCCCGGCGCCGAGCGGCCCAGCAGGGGCCACGAGTGTCCCACCTGCGGGACACTCGCCGCGGCCAGGGCATAGCCATCCATGATCGAGGCCCGAAAGCCCGGCACCGTCTGCGCGGCGAGCACCGGCCGGGCACTCACCCGCCCGAGGGCCTGCTGCAGCGGCAGCATGTCGCTGCCGGCCAGGGGCACCAGGGAGGCGAGCAGCTGGCGGCGGGCCTCCTCCAGGGGCAGGCCTTCGCGGGGGTAGGGCTCTGGCGATGCAGTGCTGCTGCTCATCGGGGCTCTCGGCTCAGGAGGGCACGGCTCCCGGATGGTGCCAGGTGCCCTGGCGTCCCCCCGTCTTGCTCAGCAGCCGCACCGGGCCGATGGTCATGGCCGGATCGGCGGATTTCACCATGTCGTAGAGGGTGAGCAGTCCCACCTGCACGGCGGTGAGAGCTTCCATCTCCACCCCGGTGGGGCCGGTGGTGCGGGCCGCTGCTTCGAGGCGAAGGCCGCGCCCATCGGCGCTGGGCTCGATGCGCACCTCCAGGCCGGTGAGGGCGATCGGATGGCAGAGGGGGATCAGCTCCCAGGTGCGCTTGGCCCCCTGGATCGCCGCCACCCGCGCCACCGCCAGCACATCCCCCTTGGGGGCGCGCCCCTCGAGCACCAGCGCCAGCACCGACGCCTCCATGGTCAGGAACCCCTCAGCCACGGCACGGCGATCGGTGGCGGGGCGGTCGCCCACCTCCACCATGTGCACCTCACCGCCGGCGGTGAGATGGCTGAGCCGGCCCCGAGCTGCGTCCATGCCGGCGATCATGGCCGGTCAGGATCACTTCTTCATCATCGAGTCCTTGTCCATGGCCGAGGCGCCCTGGATCGGCGCCCAGGCCATGGTGGCGTTGAACTTCTCGCACCAGATCAGCACCGACTTCTGCTTGCTGAGGTCGACCGAGGCGGGGATCACGTAGGTCTGGCCACCCCTGCTGGATTTCAGGGGCGCCAGCACCGTGTAGCTGCCGGGCTTGATGGAGAACTTGGGGGGCTTGCTCATCGCCAGCGGGGTGGCTGAAGGGCTGAAGGCCAGCTTCAGATCGGGAGCGGTGTCGCTGGTCTTGAAGTCGCGGCTGAGCATCAGCAGCTGCTTGCCGCCCTCCTTCTTGATCACGAAACTGCCGCTCACCGGCGCTTCGGCCTTGATGAAGCTGCCCTTGTGCTGCTTCATGTCGGCGGCCTGGACCGCCAGCGTGGTGGAGGCGCCCAGGGCCAAGGCGGCCACGCCGCGAGCCAGGGTGGAATTCGGGAACAACATGACGGGGTGGATTCGGTTGACGCCCCTTCACTACCGCCGAGCCCTGCAATCGGTTTGCCCGGCACCCCACACCATGGCCACAACCCTGCGCAATCCGAACGACTGCCTCGGCGGTACACCGCTTGTTCCAGCCCGTTCGGCTCTCCGGTGCGCGTGACCACCCCCGAGCCCGCCGCCACCGCACCCCCAGGGGGCGGGCTCCCGGGCCACCCCCCGGCGAGCTATCCGGATCTGGCCGGCCTCTACGACGCCTGCGGCGCCCCGGTGTTCCGGCTCGCCCTGCGGCTCAGTCAGTCGCACCAGGAGGCGGAGGACCTCTGCCACGACGTCTTCCTGCGCTACTGGCAGCAGGGTCGCTACGACCCCACACGGGGGCCCGTGCTGGCCTACCTGCTGATGATGACCCGCTCGATGGCGTTCAACCGCATCGAGCAGCGTCGCAACCGCTGGCAGCTGGTGCAACGCTGGTCGTCGCAGCTGTTTCCCTCAGCCGTGCGCAGCCCCCAGGAAGCCGCCGAGGCCGACGACCTCTGCCAGCGGGTGCGCTCGGCCCTCGAGACGATCCCCGCCAACCAGCGGCAGGTGCTGGAGATGGCCTACTACGAGGGCCTGAGCCAGTCGGCCATCGCCGAACGGCTGCAACTTCCCCTCGGCACCGTCAAGACCCGCTCCCGTCAGGGTCTGATTCGCCTGCGTGACCAGCTGATCGACAGTCGCCTCCAACCATGAGCCGCCACGACACCCACCCCCACGGACCTGGACCGCAGGCCGAGGCCGACCTCGACATGCTGCTGGCCGGCCATGCCCTCGGTGACCTCGACGAGCAGGAGCGGCAGCAGCTGGCGGAGCTCTTGCAGCAGAGGCCCGAGCTGCGCCAGCGCCTCGACGATTTCAGCACCACCCTCGAGCTGCTGCCCCTGGCCCTGCCCGCCGCCGCCATGCCGCCGCAGAGCCTGCGCCAGCGTCTGCTGGATCAGCCACCCCACCGGCGGCCTGCGCTCCTCCCCTGGCTGTTGCCGGCGCTGATGGGCCTCGGTCTGCTGGTGCTGGGCACCCAGCTGCACCAGACCCGGCAGCAACTGGCCCGGGCCCAGCAGCAGGCCGGGATCAGCGGCACGCTCACCACCGCCAGCCGGGAGCTGCCGCTCCAGGCCATGGGCGGCGAGGGCGGCGCCAGCGGCAAGGTGCTGGTCACCGGCAATCCCACCCACAACCTGCTGATGCTCGACGGTCTGCCGCCGCCGCCGCCCAACACCACCTACCGGCTCTGGGCCCGGGTCGACGGACGTGAGGTGGGCTGCGTTCCCTTCGTGCCCGATGGCAAGGGCCATGTGGCCATGCCGATCCCCACCTACCCCACCAGCCGGGCCAGCAGCGTCAGCGTCAGCATCGAATCCATGGACGCGCTGGGGGCCAAGCCCGCCGGGCGCCGCGTTCTCACCAGCACGATCTGAACCCCCCACCGTGACCACTGCCCCCAGCCTCACCACCTCCGGACACGACCGCCTGGAGCCCAGGCAGGCCTTCCCGCCCCTCCGGCGCGGACGCCTGGACACCCTGCAGGTGAACCTCACCTACCGCTGCAACCAGGCCTGCGTCCACTGCCATGTGAATGCCGGCCCGACCCGCACGGAGAGCATGGAGACCGCCACCCTGGCGCTGATCCCCCGGGTGCTCGCCGCCCGGGGTCTGCGCTGCCTCGACCTCACCGGCGGCGCGCCCGAGCTGCATCCCCAGTTCCGGCAGCTGGTGCGCCAGGCCCGCGCCCTGGGGGTGGAGGTGATCGATCGCTGCAACCTCACGATCCTGCAGGAACCTGGCCAGGAGGATCTCGCCGGGTTTCTGGCCGGGCAGGGGGTCACCGTGGTGGCCTCGCTGCCCTGCTACCTCCAGGACAACGTGGAGCGCCAGCGCGGCTCCGGGGTGTTCCAGCGCAGCATCAGCGGCCTGCGCCAGCTCAACGCCCTCGGCTATGGCCGGCCCGGCTCGGGCCTGGAACTCAACCTGGTGTTCAACCCCCAGGGGGCTGTGCTGCCGCCCGAGCAGGGCCCCCTGGAGGCCGACTACCGGCGGGTGCTGCAGGCCGATCACGGCGTGGTGTTCAACCGGCTCTATGCCCTGGCGAACATGCCGGTCCAGCGCTTCGCGGCGGTGCTGAGCGCCCAGGGGGAGCTGGAGGGCTATCGGGAGCTGCTGCGCCGCAGCCACTGCGACGACAACCTGTCCCAGGTGATGTGCCGCCAGCTGATCAGCGTCGACTGGCAGGGCTTCCTCTACGACTGCGATTTCAACCAGCAACTGGGGCTGGCGGCCGCTGGCGATCCGGCCGCCGATGCTGAAAGCGGCTGCGGCGAACGCTCCCATCTGCGCGATCTGCTGCAGCGCGATCCAGCCGGTGATCCGATCCAGGTGGCGGAGCACTGCTTCGGCTGCACCGCCGGCAGCGGCTCCAGCTGCGGTGGGGCCCTGGCGGCATGACACGAAATCCCCTTCGCCGCGGACCCAGCGGCGCATCCTCCAGACGCTGGCTGCTGCTGCTGGCCGTGGTGGGGCTGGTGGCCCTGTTCTTCCTGCTGGATCTGCCCGGGAAGCTCAGCCTCGAGGCCCTGCGCGAGGCCCACGGCAGCCTGCTGGCCTGGCGCGAGCGGGCCCCCTTCGGGGCCGCGGCCCTCTACGGACTGGCCTACGTGGTGGTCACCGGGCTCTCCCTGCCCGGAGCGGCGGTGATGACCCTGGCGGGTGGGGCGATCTTCGGGCTGGGGCTCGGCACCCTGCTGGTGTCGTTCGCCTCCAGCGCCGGCGCCACCATCGCCTTCCTGCTGGCGCGCACCCTCCTGCGGGAGCCGATGCTGAAGCGCTTCGGGGCGCGCCTGGCCTCGATCGAGGAGGGGCTGCGCCGCGATGGGGTGCTCTACCTGCTCAGCCTGCGCCTGGTGCCCGTGTTTCCCTTCTTCCTGGTGAACGTGGTGATGGGGCTGACCCCGATCCGCACGGTCTCCTTTTATCTCACCAGCCAGCTCGGCATGTTGCCGGGCACCCTTGTGTACGTGAACGCCGGCACTCAGCTGGCGCAGTTGCGCAGCCTCGAAGGCATTCTCACGCCGCCGTTGCTGCTGTCGCTGGCGCTGCTGGGGATCTTCCCCTGGATCGCGCGACTGGCGCTGGAGCGCTGGAAGGTCTGGCGGCTCTACCGCCCGTGGACCAGGCCGGCCCGCTTCGATCGCAACCTGATCGTGATCGGCGCCGGGGCAGCAGGCCTGGTCACCGCCTACATCGCCGCAGCCGTGAAGGCCAAGGTGACCCTGATCGAGGCCGAGCGCATGGGCGGCGACTGCCTCAACACCGGCTGCGTGCCCAGCAAGGCCCTGATCGCCACGGCCCGCCAGGCGGCGCGCATGCGCCAGGCCGATCGCTACGGCCTCGAGCCCCACGAGCCCCAGGTGTCGCTGCAGGTGGTGCTGGAGCGGGTGTTCGCCAAGGTGGCGGAGGTGGCCCCCCACGACAGCGTCGAGCGCTACGAGGGGCTGGGGGTTGAGGTGCTGCGCGGCCATGGCCGCCTGATCGACCCCTGGACCGTGGCGATCACCACACGCGATGGCCAGGAGCAACGACTCACGGCGCCGGCGATCGTGCTGGCCACCGGCGCCAGCCCCGTGCTGCCGGATCTCCCGGGGGCCGGGGCAGTCGGCCTGCTCACCAGTGAAACGGTGTGGCAGGCCCTGCGCGACTGCCCCCTGGCCTCACCGCGGATCGTGGTGATGGGCGGCGGTCCGATCGGCTGTGAACTCTCCCAGGCCATGGCCCGGCTGGGGGTCCGGGTCACCCTGCTGCAGCGGGGGCCACGGTTGCTCAGTCGCGAAGACCCCGACGCCGCGGCGGTGGTGCGCCAGGCCCTGGAGGCCGATGGCGTGCAGGTGCTCACGGGTTGCACGGTGCGGGGCTTCGAGCTGCGCCCGGCGGCGGAAGGCGTGGCAGCGGCAACGGCGGTGCTGATCGAGACCGACGGCCCGGAAGGGCCTGAGCCCACCGAGCTGCTCTGTGATCAGGTGCTCTGCGCGATCGGCCGGCGCGCCCGCCTGGAGGGCTATGGCCTCGAGGAGCTCGGCATCCCCACAGGCCGCACGATCGAAACCAACGCCTCCCTGCAGACCCTGTTTCCCAATATCTATGCCGCCGGCGATGTGGCCGGCCCCTGGCAGTTCACCCACACCGCCGCCCACCAGGCCTGGTACGCCGCCGTCAACGCGCTCTTCGGCGACTTTCGACGCTTCCGCGTCGACGGACGGGTGATTCCGCGCACCACCTTCACCGATCCGGAGCTGGCGAGCGTGGGGCTCAGCGAAAGCGAGGCCTCCCGCCAGGGGGTGGCGGTGGAGGTGACCCGATTCCCGCTCCATGAGCTCGATCGGGCGATCGTCGAGAGCGCCGAAACCGGTTTCTTGAAGGTGCTCACCGCCCCTGGCAGCGACCGCCTGCTGGGGGTGACCATCGTGGGCGAGCAGGCCGGTGAACTGCTCGCCGAGTTCGTGCTGGCGATGCGCTGGCGCCTCGGACTCGGCAAGATCCTCTCCACCATCCACGCTTACCCCACCTTCTCGGAAGCCAACAAGTACGCCGCCGGGGCCTGGAAACGGGCCCACGCCCCCCAGCGCACGCTGGCCCTGCTGCAACGCTTTCACACCTGGCGCCGGGGCCATTGACCACGCCGGGCCCATTAACCCGCTCCACCCCGTCCCTTTCCGTTTCGCGATGACCGCTTCACCATCGAGCCCCGGCGTGCGCGAGGCCGTGCAGAGCTATTACGGCAGCACCCTCACCAGCAGCGCTGATCTGCGCACCAGCGCCTGCTGTGATGCCAGCGCCGTTCCTGCCGCCCTCAAGCCCCTGCTCAGCCGCCTCCATCCCGAGGTGCTCTCCCGCTACTACGGCTGTGGCCTGGTCTGCCCACCGCTGCTGGAGGGGGCGCGGGTGCTGGATCTGGGCTGCGGCAGCGGCCGCGACGCCTACCTGCTCGCCCAGCTGGTGGGGCCCAGCGGCACGGTGGTGGGGGTCGACATGACGGCGGAGCAGCTGGCGGTGGCCGAAGCCCACCGCGCCTTTCACACCGCTTGCTTCGGCTACGACAACGTCCGCTTTCTCGAGGGCTACATCGAGCAGCTGGAGCAGCTGGAGCTGGAGGCCGGCAGCTTCGATGTGGTGATCTCCAACTGCGTGGTCAACCTCTCCACCGACAAGCTGGCGGTGCTGCGGGGTGTGCGGCGGTTGCTGAGGCCCGGTGGTGAGTTCTTCTTCGCCGATGTCTACGCCGATCGGCGGGTGCCGAAGGCCCTGCAGTGTGACCCGGTGCTCTACGGCGAATGCCTCAGTGGCGCCCTCTACTGGAACGATTTCCTGCGCCTGGCCCGCCAGGCAGGCTTCGCCGATCCGCGCCTGGTGAACGACCGCCCTCTGGAGATCACCGATCCTGAGCTGGCCCAGCGCACCGGGGAGGTGCGCTTCTTCTCCGCCACCTACCGGCTGTTCCAGATCGACGACCTGGAGGACGCCTGCGAGGACCACGGCCAGGCCGTGATCTACCGGGGCACGATCCCAGGCCACCCCCACCGCCTCGACTTCGACAAACACCACAGCCTCGAAGCAGGCCGGGTGTTTCCCGTCTGCGGCAACACCTTCCGGATGCTTCACCAGAGCCGGCTCGCCCCCCATTTCAGCTTCATCGGCGCCGACTCCAGTGCCCACTTCGGCCTGTTCCCGGGCTGCGGCAGCGAGATGCCCTTCACCGCCGGTGGCCAGCCCGTGGAGGCCGGCTCGTCCTCCTGCTGTTGAGGACTGGCGCCCAGGTGGCCTTCACTGGCGATTGAGCGACCAGTCGTAGTCGAGGGTGTCCAGGGCATAGCCGCCCTGGGCCAGGTAGGCACGGTCCTCAGGGCTGGCGTAGGCGCCGATGAAGGCCAGCACCGCGCTGTCGTTCTCATGGCCTGGAACCTTCGCGGCCGATGGATCGGCCCGACGCCAGTCCTCGCCGAACCAGCGGAAGATCGCTGAGATCAGCACCCGCTCCCCGGCGCGATCGATCCGGAAGCCATGGGGACCTTCCAGCCAGCTCCGCACCTGATCATCCAGTTGCCGGTCCAGGCGGGAGGCTTCGTAGGGCTCCCGGCGCAGGGGCGGGCAACTGACGGCCGCACACACCAGCGCCGCATGGATGCGTGGTTCGTTGAACTCCCGGCGCAGGATCTGGTGCTCGATCGCATCCAGCGTGCGCGGCTGCCCCACCACCTGGTGACGGCGCAGATTCCACACGCCCCAGATGTCCTTGATGCTGGCCTTCAGCGGGGTCTCCTGGATGATCGAGGCCAGGGTGATGGCGTTGTAGGCATTGAGCAGGAAGGCGATCTGCTCCTCGTCGCTCCAGGAGTCGTAGCGCTCCTGGGGAACGGCCCCGATCGCAGCCACGTAGCCCTCCAGATCAGCCGGCTGGCGCTGCAGGGCCTGGTAATCCACCAGACCTTGGTCGTTCACGTGCTCCTGCAGCACCCGCGCGTAGGCCTCGCTGGAGTAGGGCCGAGCGGCAGCGGCTTTCTGGGCCGCCGTCAGCGGCGCGTCGAAGCCCGGCAGGGCGAAGGGCAGGGAGCAACCCACCAGGCCGGTGGTCACACCGGCGAGCAGGAACAGTCTGAGGGGGGTCATGGCACGGACGGTGTGGAGAGATCAGGGGGCTGAAGGCCGAAGCTCCGCAACTGGGTGATGGCGAAGCCCGCCACGAAGGGGATCCAGATCAGGGCCCGCTCGATCTCCAGCAGGTTCCAGTGGGGATTCCGGTGCAGCAGCACGAAGTAGATGAAGCCGCTCAGGCTCACCAGCCGCACGCCCCAGTTCGCCGTGGGCACGGCAAAGGGGACGATCCAGCTGAAGTACCAGAGATGAACGATCGGCGAAAACGCCAGCAGGGCGAACCAGTAGGCCTGGGCGAATCCCCCGAAGCGGCGGCAGCGCCCCAGCAGCACGGCCACCACCACCAGCAGGGGCAGCAGGTGGATGGCGTTGCTCCCCGCGCTGGCCGGCCAGAGCCCCGCCAGCAGGTGGGGGACGAATTCGGAGCTGCGGGCATGGGCCACGAAGGCCGATCCCGTCGGGATCAGGGGGCAGCGGATCGAATCGCAGTAGGCCAGCGATCCCAGGCCAAGGGGCAGAAGCCCCAGCAGGGCGAGTGCCAGCGCGAGCAGCCTTCGCCCACGGCGCAGCGCCCGCCAGCAGGGGTAGGCCAGCAGGGGCAGCGAGACCCATTTGATCGCCACGCTCACTCCGATCAGCAGGGCGGCCAGGGCCCAGCGGCCATCGGGTGCTGATCCCGGCTCGGCTGGGCGGTCGAGCAGGAACCAGGCCGCCACCAGCGGCAGCAGGAACCAGCTGTCGTAGTGGGCGCCCCCACTGAAGCTGTAGATCACCAGGGGGTTCCAGGCCCAGAGCAACGCGGACGCAGACCCGAACCGCCGGCTCAGCAGCGCGCAGATGCCCAGATCGCAGGCCAGGAAAGCCAGCTTGAACAGCAGCACCTGGGCGGGCACCAGGGTGAGCAGACGAAAGCCGAGCTGCGTCAGGGGCGGATAGATGGCCGTCACCGCCGGGTGGTTGATCTGCCCCCACCAGGGGGTCCGCAGGCCTTGCAGCGCGCCGGCGTCGGGCGCCAGCTCGTAGGGATTGAACCCGTGCTGCTGGATCGTGCCTTCCCAGAGGTAACGCCAGACATCGTCCCCTGGCTCCATCGGCAGCAGCAGCAGCCGGGTGGCGATCGCCACCCCCCAGAACCAGGCAGCCGGCAGCACCTTGAGGCGCCAGGAGAGCGCAAAGCCCAGACCCATCACGGCCACCGCCAGCCAGAACGCCTGAAGGGTCGGCCAGTCACTGAGCTGGCCATGGGGCGCCATCCAGGCGGCTCCGCCCACCAGCAGCAGGGCGCAGAGACGCCACAGGTGGTGGTGGCGGACCGGAGGCATCATCGGGCGAAGCGGCGCAGAATCCGGGCGAGGTACAGACCCCCGAGGGTGCGCAGAATCACCTGTCCGGCCCGGAGGCTGCCCAGCAAGGAGCCGGAGATCTTGGAGCGCCCCCCCTGGCGTGGCCGATAGCCCACCGGCACTTCCAGGATGCGGCAGCCCTGCTCAACAGCCCGCACCTGCATTTCGAGCGTCCAGCCGAAGCCGCGATCCCTCAGGGCGAGAGCTTCAAGGCAATCGCGGCGGATCAGGCGCATCGGGCCGAGATCGTGGTAGCGGTGACCCCAGCCCAGCTGAATCAGGCGGGTGACCAGCCGGTTCCCGAACCGTTGCAGCGGAGTCATCGCCCGCCGCCCCTCGGCGCCGGCCAGGCGATTGCCCAGCACCAGATCCGCATCCGTCGCCGCCGCCAGCAGCCGGGGCAATGCCGCCAGATCGTCGCTGCCATCCCCATCGCAGAACAGGATCCAGCGAACTCCTGGCGGGAGCCCACCCAGCCCACGCCAGCAGGCCCGGCCATAGCCCGGGCGCTCTTCGCTCAGCACCTCGGCGCCGGCGGCGCTGGCCACCGCCGCCGTGCCGTCGCCGCTGCCGTTGTCGACCACGCGGATCCGCACCAGACCCTGGCCATGCAGCTCCTGGATCACCGCCGCGATCGTGCCGGCCTCGTTGCGCACGGGAATCAGCGCCTGCAGGCAGGCGGGCGCGGGCCAGGGCGGCTGGTGATGGATGGGTCGGCTCAGGCAGTCCACCCCAGAGATACCGGTGGGGCGGACGATCGGATCTGTCGGCCACCCATGGGAAGGTAAAAGGCTGTCGCGGGTCGCCGCCATGGGCTGGTCGCGCCCCTCCACGCGGTTCTGCATCTTCCTGACGCTGCTGAACGACCGCCTCAGCGAGAGCATCGTCTTCCCCCTGCTGCCCTTCCTGCTGGCGAGCCTTACCAGCGACGGGCGCACCCTGGGGCTGCTGGCGGGGAGCTATGCCCTGGCCCAGTTCCTGTTCACTCCTCTGATCGGCGCCCTCAGTGACCGGTTCGGGCGCAAACCGGTGATCGCCGGCTGCGTGGCCGGTTCGGTGCTGGGCCTGGGCGGTTTCGCCCTCACCCTGGCCGTGCCCTGGCCGGCGTCCAGCGCCTGGCCCCTGCCGCTGCTGTTCGCAGCGCGACTGATCGATGGGGTCAGCGGCGGCACCGCCGCCACGGCCGGCGCCGTGCTGGCCGATATCAGCCCTCCGGAGAAGCGGGCCAAGGCCTTCGGGCTGATCGGCGTGGCCTTCGGGCTCGGCTTCATCCTCGGGCCGGCCCTCGGAGGTCTGCTGGCAGGGGTGAACGTGACCCTGCCGCTGCTGCTGGCGGTGGCGGTGGCCACGGTGAACCTGCTGCTGGTGCTCACCGTGCTGCCGGAGACCCATCCGCCGGAAGCGCGGCTGGCGCTGCCCCGCAAGCGCGAGCTCAACCCGGTCACCCAGTTGATGCGGGTGTTCCGCAATCCCCGGGTGCGGCGCCTCAGCCTGGCCTTCTTTCTCTTCTTTCTGGGCTTCAACGGCTTCACCGCCGTGCTGGTGCTCTATTTCAAGCAGGTCTTCAGCTGGGGGCCGGAGCTGGCGGCAATGGCCTTCCTGGTGGTGGGCGTGGTGGCCACGGTGGTGCAGGGAGGCCTGATCGGCCCTCTGGTGCAACGCTTCGGCGAGGGCCGTCTCAGCCTGGCCGGCCTCGGCCTGGTGGTGGTGGGCTGTCTGCTGATTCCCCTGGCCACCTCCGCCAATGCCCTGCCGGTGGTGTTCACCGCCCTGGCCCTACTGGCCTGCGGCACCGGGCTGGTCACCCCCTGCCTGCGCAGCCAGGTGTCCCGCCGGCTGGATGACAGCGGCCAGGGGGCAGCCCTGGGCAGCCTGCAGGGCCTGCAGAGCCTGGGCAGTTTCATCGGCCCGCCCCTGGCTGGGCTGGCCTATGACCTGGTGGGGAAAACCAGCCCGTTCTGGGCCGGCATCGCCCTGTTCCTGCTGGTGGCCCTGCTGGTGAGCGGAGGGGGAGGAGGGGCACTCCGCCGTTCTTCAGCCAGCAACCCCAACACAGTGCGTCCCAATCCTTGATTGCTACCTTCCCCCCTGCAGCCCCAGCCATGGATCCGGTGATGAATGACCCCGCAGTGGCACCGGAGCTCTACATCAACCGCGAGCTGAGCTGGATCGACTTCAACAGCCGCGTGCTGGCGCAGGCCCTCGATCCCGCCACCCCCCTGCTGGAGCAGGCGAAATTCAGCGCCATCTTCAGCAACAACCTCGATGAGTTCTTCATGGTCAGGGTGGCGTCCCTGAAATCGCAACTGGAGGCCGGCCTCTCCACCCTCAGCGACGACGGCCTCACCCCGCGGCAACAACTGGACGCCATCCAGGTGAAGTTGCGTCCTCTGCTGAAGCAGCAACAGGACCACTACCGGCTTGAGCTCAAACAGGCCCTGTTCGATCAGGGCGTTCAGCTGATCGACTATCAGCGTCTGAACAAGCAGCAGAAGACCTGGGTCAACACCTACTTCCAGACCGCCATCTTTCCCGTGCTCACCCCCCTGGCGGTGGACCCGGCCCATCCCTTCCCGTTCATGAGCAACCTCAGCCTGAACGTGGCGGCCCTGATCCGCGACCCCGACACCGGCCAGCAGCAGTTCGCCCGGGTGAAGGTCCCCACCAAGACCCTGCCGCGCTTCGTGGAGATTCCCACCGAGCTGTGCACCCGCAAGCCATCCCCCGTCTACACCGTGGTGCCCCTGGAGCAGGTGGTGGCCTTCAACCTGCAGCTCCTCTTCCCCGGCATGACGATCGAGGGGCATTACTTCTTCCGGATCACCCGCGATGCCGACCTGGAGCTGCGGGATCTCGAGGCCGACGACCTGATGGAGGCCCTGCAGGAGGGCCTGCGCAAACGTCGCCGCGGCGGCGAAGTGGTGCGGCTGGAGGTGGCCGATGAGATGCCCGCCGAGGTGATCGAGCTGCTGATGGACGGCACCGCCGTGGATCCTGCCGATCTCTACCGGGTGAATGGGCCCCTGGGTCTCGACGACCTGATGCACCTGCTGGCGATCCCCCTGCCCCAGCTCAAGGACAAGCCCCACCAGGGCCGCACCGCCGCTGCCCTGGTGCGGGCCCAGAAGAGCCGCCTGGGGGATGGCTCGATCAAGGCGGAGGAGTTCGAGAGCATCTTCGCGGCGATCCGCCGCAACGATGTGCTGCTCCATCACCCCTACGACCTCTTCTCCACCTCGGTGGAGGAGTTCATCAACCAGGCCGCCGACGACCCCTCGGTGCTGGCCATCAAGATGACCCTTTACCGCACCTCCAAGGATTCGCCGATCATCGCGGCCCTGATCCGCGCCGCCGAGAACGGGAAGCAGGTGATGGCCCTCGTGGAGCTCAAGGCCCGCTTCGACGAGGACAACAACATCCAGTGGGCCCGCCAGCTGGAGCACTCGGGCGTTCACGTGGTCTATGGCGTGCTGGGCCTCAAAACCCACACCAAGATCATGCTGGTGGTGCGCAAGGAAAAGGAGCGCCTGCGCAGTTACGTGCATATCGGCACAGGCAACTACAACTCCAAGACATCCAGCCTCTACACCGACCTTGGCCTGCTCTCGGCCCAACCGGAGCTGGGCCAGGATCTGGTGGAGCTGTTCAACTACCTGACCGGCTTCTCGAAGCAGCAGAGCTTCCGCAGTCTGCTGGTGGCTCCGGTCACCCTGCGCAAGGGAATGGAGGCGCTGATCGAGCGGGAGATCGCCCACGCCCGCGACGGCAGGGGCGGGCACATCCGCGCCAAGATGAATGCTCTGGTGGATCCGTCGATCATCGCCCTGCTCTATGAAGCCTCCCAGGCCGGAGTGGTGATCGAGCTGGTGATCCGCGGCATGTGCTGCCTGCGCCCCGGCGTTCCTGGAGTGAGCGAGACGATCCGCGTGATCAGCATCATCGGGCGCTTTCTCGAGCACTCACGGATGTTCTGGTTCTCCAATGGTGGCGAGGCAGAGATGTACATCGGCAGTGCCGATTGGATGCCCCGCAACCTCGATCGCCGCGTCGAGGCGATCACCCCGATCAAGAGCCCCCAGCTGCGGGGCCAGCTGGAACGCTTGCTGGATGTTTACCAGAACGACGACTGCGCCGCCTGGGACATGCAGAGCGACGGCAGCTTCATCCAACGCCACCCGAGCGGTGAACCCCACAGCGCCCAGCTCGACCTGATCAAGCAATGGCGCACGGGGCTGACGGCGCCGGCCTGAGGCGCTGCGACTCATGTGTTCCAGGTCTGGTAAGCATCGCTACACGACCTCGGAAATCGGCATCATGGATAACTCAATGAAGAAAAGTTGATCGTCTTCTTCAAGGATTTTTCGGATTCCTGCTGCAGTCAACCTCCGGACCCTGCTATGTTCCGCGCACAACTCATCCGGAGGCTGGGGTGATGGGGACACCTCTGCAATCCACCCCTGCCACAGGTCTCGCTCCCAAGGGTGCGAAGTCAACGGCTCGGGGGGTGCAGCCCAAGACCGGCGGCGGTCGGCTCAGCGCCGACTCCATTGGCTGGTATCTGAGCAATATCGGGCGCGTCCCGCTTCTCACGGCAGCGGAAGAAATCGAGCTCGCTCACCATGTGCAGGCAATGAAGCGCCTGCTCGAGTTGCCTGATGCCAGCCTCACCCCCCGCCAGCGGCATCAGATCCGCATGGGTGGACGGGCTCGCGACCGGATGATGGCCGCCAATCTTCGCCTCGTGGTGAGCGTCGCCAAGAAGTATCAGAACCAGGGCCTGGAACTGCTCGACCTTGTTCAGGAAGGGGCGATCGGTCTGGAGCGTGCGGTCGACAAGTTCGATCCGGCCATGGGCTACAAATTCTCCACCTACGCCTACTGGTGGATCCGCCAGGGCATGACGCGGGCCATCGACAACAGCGCCCGCACGATTCGTCTGCCGATTCATGTGAGTGAAAAACTCTCCAAGATGCGGCGCATCACCCGGGAGCTTTCCCACCGCTTCGGCCGCCAGCCCAACCGGCTGGAGCTGTCGCACGCCATGGGCATGGACATCAAGGATCTGGAGGATCTGATCTCCCAGAGCGCCCCCTGCGCCTCCCTTGATGCCCATGCCAGGGGCGAGGAAGACCGCAGCACCCTCGGTGAGCTGATCGCTGATCCGGCCAGCACCGAGCCCATGGACCACATGGACCGCTCGATCCAGAAGGAGCACCTGGGCGCCTGGCTCTCCCAGCTCAATGAGCGGGAGCAGGAAATCCTGCGGTTGCGCTTCGGCCTGGAAGGCAAAGAGCCCCTCACCCTGGCGGAGATCGGACGCAAGATCAATGTCTCGCGCGAGCGCGTGCGCCAGCTGGAAGCCAAGGCGATCATGAAACTGCGGCTGATGAGCAACCTGCAGCAGGCCGCCTGAACCGGAGCGGCTGCCACGCTGGACCTCGTCCTCCGGGATCGAACCGTTGATGGGGGTGGCTCTGGTGCTGCTCTGGCTGGCCCTTGTGGTCGGCCTGGCCTTGGCGGCGCGCCGGCGCTGGCCGGGGCAACCCGAATGGAGCCGCAAGGTGCTGCATCTCGGCACCGGGCCCGTGGTGCTGATCGCCTGGGCCGTGGCCGTCGATCGCCGCCTCGCCCTGGCAGCGGCGGCCCTGGTCACCCTGCTGGCGGCCCTCAACCACCGCTATCGCCTGCTGCCGGCCATCGAGGACGTGGGGCGCCACAGCTACGGCACCGTGGCCTACGGCGCCGCCATCACGGTGCTGCTGGCCCTGTTCTGGCCCTCCCAGCCCCAGGCCCTGGTGGCGGGAGTGCTGGTGATGGCCTGGGGGGATGGTCTGGCCGGCTTGCTGGGCCCCTCGATCCCCTCACCGAGCTGGCTGATTCTGGGCCAACGGAAGTCGGTGGTGGGCACGGCCGCCATGGCCGGCACGGCGCTGGTGGTGCTCCTGCTGCTGCGCTTGCTGGGGGGCGCGGGCCCAGGACCCGGCGCCCTGGTGCTGATCAGCCTGGCGGCCACCATGCTGGAGCAGATCGCCGTGCTCGGTCTCGACAACCTCACCGTGCCCGTGGCCACGGGCCTGCTCTGGAACTGGCTGTCGCTCAGGCCCTGAGCATGCCCTCACAGCGGTGTTGCCAGTCGCTGGGGGTGCCCAGGCCCGCCACCACCAGGCGATCATGCGGCTCAGCCTTGAGGCGCAGCTGCCATTGGCGGATCACCTCGGCGCGCTCCATCCAGGCCTGAAGCACCGTGGCCTGAATGCCCTCGGGATCCCAGCCCCGCTGACGGGCGGAACCGAGAGCCCAGCCGAGCAGATCATCGAGCTGGAAGGGACGAAAGCCCGCAAAGACAGGTCCCTGGGACTCCCTGGAAGCCCCACTCTGCTCGAGATAAAAGAGCTGGAGGGGCTCGCTCAGGCCGCAGAATTGGAGGAGATAGGTCATTGAGTCGCCTCCTGATGCATCACCGGATGCCTCAAGAAGCGCAACTTAGTGCGCCGACCAGAATGAACTGTTCAACAGGAACATCCTGTCGCATAAGCATCAGCCTGGCAGTCTCACTCCGGGAGTGCCAGAACTAATCCAATCAGACCGGCGCCAGGCTGGCGGCCTGGGCCTCGCTCACCGCTGCAGCCAGTCCATCGAGCACCTCCCGGGTGGTCTCCAGGTCGATGCAGGCATCGGTGATGCTCTGGCCGTAGGTGAGCTGGCTGAGATCGGAGGGGATCTTCTGATTGCCGGCCACCAGGTGGCTCTCGATCATCACCCCCATCACGTGGCGAGAGCCGCCCCGTACCTGCCGGGCCACCTCGGCGAGCACCTCGCCCTGACGCCGGTAGTCCTTGTTGGAATTGCCATGGCTGCAGTCGACCATCAGCCGGGCCGGGAGACCCTCCTGCTCCAGAGCCGACGCCGCCGCGTCGATCGCCTCGGCATGGTAATTGGTGCCTCCCTTGCCGCCGCGCAGCACGAGGTGACCATCGGGGTTGCCCGTGGTGGACACGATCGCGGCATGGCCCATCTGGCTGATGCCCAGGAAATGATGAGGCTTGGAGGCGGCCTGCATGGCATGGATGGCGGTGACGGCGCTGCCGTCGGTGCCGTTCTTAAAGCCGATCGGCATCGAGAGGCCCGAGGCCATCTCCCGATGGGTCTGGCTCTCGGTGGTGCGGGCTCCGATCGCCGTCCAGCCGATCAGATCGGCGATGTACTGGGGCACCACCGGATCGAGCAGCTCGGTGGCAGCCGGCAGTCCCATCTCGGCCAGGTGCAGCAGCAGGCCTCGCGCCAGCCGCAGGCCGGTGTTGATGTCGTAGCTGTTGTCGAGATGCGGATCGTTGATCAGGCCCTTCCAGCCCACGGTGGTGCGGGGCTTCTCGAAGTACACCCGCATCACCACCTCCAGCTGATCCCGGTGGCGGTGACGCACCTCGGCGATGGCTTCGGCATAGGCCCGGGCGGCCTCCACGTCGTGGACCGAGCAGGGGCCCACGATCACCAGCAGGCGGGAGTCCTGTCCGTGCAGGATCGCCTTGATCCGCTCACGGGCGTCGAGCACGGTGCGGGCAGCCGACTGGCTCAGGGGCAGTTCGCGATGCAGCACCGCCGGAGCCACCAGCGGCCGTGTCTCCACGATGTGGAGGTCGGAGGTGGTGAGCATGCCGGGAGCGGTCGTGAACCGTGGGCCAATCTCACACCCTAGAGACTCTCCGGGCTGGATCTTTGGCAGCGACGGTGACCGAGGAGCGGCCCGCGGCCCGAAAGAATGGTTTCAAACCCGACGTTTCACCATGCCCGCTTCAGAGAATGTCTCGGACCTGCTGGCCTCCGACCTGCTGGCCAGCCATCGCCAGGCCCAGAGGGAGCGTGCGGCCCTGGGCGTACCGGCCCTGCCCCTCACCGCCCCCGAAGTCCAGGCCCTCACCCAGCTGCTGGAGCAGCCTCCGGCTGGCGAGGAGTCGTTTCTTCTCGAGCTGCTGAGCGAGCGCATTCCGCCAGGCGTCGATGAGGCCGCCTACGTCAAGGCCAGCTGGTTGAGCGCCATTGCCCAGAAACACGCCCGGAGCCCCCTGGTCAGCCCGATCGAGGCCACCCGGCTGCTGGCCACCATGATCGGCGGCTACAACGTCGGCGCCCTGATCACCCTGCTCAGCCACACCGACGCCGCCATCGCCGCCGAGGCGGCCGTGGGCCTCAGCCGCACTCTGCTCGTCTACGACGCTTACCACGACGTGCTGGAGCTGGCGGCCACCAACCCCATGGCGAAGCAGGTGGTCGACAGCTGGGCCGCCGCTGAATGGTTCACCGCCAAGCCCGAGCTGCCGGCGGCGATCACCGTCACGGTCTTCAAGGTGGACGGTGAAACCAACACCGACGATCTCTCCCCCGCCACCCACGCCACCACCCGCCCCGACATCCCCCTGCATGCCATGGCGATGCTGGAGACCCGGATGCCGGGCGGGCTGGAATTGATCGAGCAGCTCAAGGCCAAGGGCCACCCCGTGACCTACGTGGGCGATGTGGTCGGCACCGGCAGCTCGCGCAAGTCGGCGATCAACTCCGTGCTCTGGCACACCGGCACCGACATTCCCCATGTGCCCAACAAGCGCGCCGGTGGGGTGATCCTGGGCGGCAAGATCGCGCCGATCTTCTTCAACACCGCCGAGGATTCCGGCGCGCTGCCGATCGAATGCGACGTCTCGACCCTCAACAGCGGCGATGTGATCACGATCCGCCCCTTCGCCGGCACGATCGAGCGGGCCGCAGGCGAGCCGAACGCCGGTGAGGTGGTGGCCCGCTTCGCGCTCAAGCCCAGCACCATCGCCGATGAGGTGCGCGCCGGCGGTCGCATCCCGTTGCTGATCGGGCGCTCCCTCACCGACAAGGTGCGGGCCCAGCTGGGCCTGGCTCCCTCGGACGTGTTCGTCCGCCCGGCAGCTCCGGCCGACACCGGCAAGGGTTTCACCCTGGCCCAGAAGATGGTGGGCAAAGCCTGCGGCCTGCCGGGGGTGCGCCCCGGCACCAGCTGCGAGCCGCTGATGACCACCGTGGGCTCCCAGGACACCACCGGGCCGATGACCCGCGACGAAATGAAGGAGCTGGCCTGCCTGGGCTTCTCCGCCGACCTGGTGATGCAGAGCTTCTGCCACACCGCCGCCTACCCCAAGCCGGTGGACCTCAAGACCCACGCCGAGCTGCCCGATTTCATCAGCTCCCGCGGCGGCGTGGCCCTGCGCCCCGGCGACGGCATCATCCACAGCTGGCTCAACCGCATGCTTCTGCCCGACACCGTGGGCACCGGCGGTGACAGTCACACCCGCTTCCCCCTGGGCATCTCCTTTCCGGCGGGCTCGGGCCTCGTGGCCTTCGCGGCAGCCATCGGCGCCATGCCGCTCGACATGCCCGAGTCGGTGCTGGTGCGTTTCTCCGGTTCCCTGCAGCCCGGCGTCACCCTGCGAGACGTGGTGAACGCCATTCCTTACGTGGCGATCCAGAAGGGCCTGCTCACGGTGGAGAAAGCCAACAAGAAGAACGTCTTCTCGGGACGGATCATGGAGATCGAGGGCCTGCCCGACCTCAAGCTGGAGCAGGCGTTCGAGCTCACCGATGCCACTGCCGAGCGTTCCTGTGCCGGCTGCACGATCAAGTTGAGCGAGGCCACGGTGGCCGAATACCTGCGCAGCAACGTGGCGCTGCTCAGAAACCTGATCGCCCGTGGCTACCACGACGAGCGGACGATGGCCCGGCGGATCCAGGCGATGGAGGCCTGGCTGGCCGATCCCCAGCTGATGGCCGCCGATGTCGACGCCGCCTACGCCGAGGTGATCGAGATCAACCTCGACGAGCTGAAGGAACCCGTGCTGGCCTGCCCCAACGATCCCGACAACGTCAAGCTGCTCAGCGAGGTGGCGGGGGACCGGATCGATGAGGTGTTCATCGGCTCCTGCATGACCAACATCGGCCACTACCGCGCCGCCGCCACCGTGCTCGACGGCGCCGGCACCAGCCAGGCCAAACTCTGGGTGTGTCCCCCCACCCGCATGGATGAGGAGATGCTCAAGTCGGAGGGCTATTACAGGATCTTTGAGGGGGCTGAGGCGCGCCTGGAGCTGCCCGGCTGCTCGCTCTGCATGGGCAACCAGGCCCGTGTCGACGACAACACCACAGTGTTCTCCACCAGCACGCGCAATTTCAACAACCGCCTGGGCAATGGCGCCCAGGTGTACCTGGGCAGCGCGGAGCTGGCGGCGGTCTGCGCTCTGCTGGGACGCATTCCCACCCCGGCCGAGTATCTGGAGATCGCCGCGGCAAAGATCGATCCCCTCTCGGACCAGCTCTACCGCTACCTCAACTTCGATCAGATCGAGGGCTTCGAGGACCAGGGCCGGATCGTGAGCAGCGAGGAGGAGGCGAAGGTGCTGGCGGAAGTGTGACCCTGAGCACGGAGCGTCACGCCACCGCGCTCGTCAAGCCGCAGAAGGAGCGGCTGACCACCTCCACGATCCGCCGGATGCTGGAGGAGCACTGGCTGAAGGTGATCCTGGCCCTGGTGATCACCGGTCTGGGGGCCGCCAGTGCGGCCCTGCTCTTCAAGGTGGGCCTTGATGGCCTGGGACGCCTGCGCATCCGCATGCTCGCGCTCGGGCCCGACTGGCTGCTGCTGCCTGCGATCAGTGGTGGCGGCGGCCTGATCGCCGGCCTGCTGGTGCAGATCGGCGCTCCCGCGGCCCAGGGCTCGGGCATTCCCCAGGTGATGCAGTTCCTGATGCGGCGCCCGATCCCGATGGGTTTCGAGGTGGCCGTGGTGAAACTGGTGGCGGGCATCGTGGCGATCGGCAGTGGCTTCCCGCTCGGCCCGTCCGGGCCCTCGGTCCAGATGGGCAGCTCCGTGGGCTGGGTGATGGCCCGCCTGCTCAAGGCGCCCAACGCCTTCCTGCGCATGATCGTGGCCGCCGGCGGCGGCGCCGGCATCGCCGCGGTGTTCAACGCCCCGATCGGCGGCTTCTTCTACACGATCGAAGAGCTGCTGCAGGGGGCCCGTCCGGTGGTGATGCTGCTGGTGCTGGTCACCACCTTCTGGGCCGACACCTGGACGGATCTGCTCGGTCTGGCGGGTATCGGCATGCCGACCGCGGGCTGGAGCCTGGGCCGGGGCTTCGCCCTGGAGCGGCAGGTCAGCACCTACGTGGAGGTGTTGCCCCTCGACCTGGTGGTGCTGTTCGGGCTCGGGGCCCTGGTGGCGCTGGGCGCGGAGGCCTACTGCCGCTTCGTGGTCAGGCTGCACAACTGGCGCCGCCAGCGGGCCATCCCTCTGGCGGGAGCCATGGCGGCCGCCGGAGTGGTGCTGGGGGTGGTCGACGCCCTGCTCCCGGTGGATTTCATCAACCGTGCCGGCATCCGCCAGGCGGTGGCGGAAGGCGATCTGGACATCAGCAAAGCCCTGGCCATCTTTCTGGTGCTGTTCCTGAGCACGGGGCTGGCCGCTGCCGCCGGCACCCCAGGCGGGCTGTTTGCCCCGATGCTCACCCTCGGGGGAGCCCTGGGCCTGGCGGCCGCCGGGGTGCTGGAGCAGCTGGGGCTGATCGCGCCCAACACCTCGATCTTCGCGGGCATGGCGGCCTTCATGACCGCCTGCGCGCGCACGCCGATGACAGCCACCTTCCTGACCTTCGCCCTCACCAAGGACCTGCTGCTGCTCAAGCCCGTGCTGGTGGCCAGCCTGGGCAGCCTCGTGATCGCCCGGCTGCTGCATCGCCAGTCGATCTTCCAGCGGCTGATTCCCCACGAGCCGCCCCGGACTCCCTCCGGTCAGGGGGTCGGTGGGCTGCCTGTGCTGTCGGTGCCACTCAGGCCCCGACAGCTCTGATCCGCGCTGACATCGCCCGCACCTTGGTAGCCAGGATTACAAAACCCCCCGTCGACGGGCGCATCGGGTTCAGCTGCATACCTTGAGGTCCGTTCGCCCGTGGCTGATGAACACCCCTCGAGATCTGATCCGCACCACCTGGAGCGGGGCCCTGGCGGTCTCCCTGCTGCTCACGGGCTGCCAGGGCGCCCAGGAGGGCATGAAGCAGGCCGGGGACGGCATGGGGGAGGCCGCCAAGCAGGCGGCCGGTGATGCCTCCGGAACAGCGCTCAGCCCTGCGCTCGCCCCCCTGCTCGACATCCTCAGGAAGGGTGATGGCCAGATCAAGGCCGGCGACATCCAGGCCGCCGTGGCCACCATGGGTGGGTTCGAGGGGGTCTACAGCAAGGTGGCGCCCCTGATCCAGCCCCTGGCCGGCGACAAGTGGCCGGCCATCGAGGCCGCCGCCCAGCAGGTGATCAGCACCTTCGGGGGCGCCACACCCCCCACCGCCGAGAGTGGAGGGGCCGCCATATCCGGCCTGATGACCCTGCTGAAAGGGCTCAAGACCAACTGAGGAGCCACCAGCCCATCAGCCGGCAGACAGCCGGAGCAACGGCCACCCCCCGGGGGTGACACCCTGGTGACACTGCATTGCCGGCCTTCCCCTGGATCAGGAGACCCTGCTGTTCGAGCCGGCCCAGCCGCAGGCGGATGCCTTGCGCACGGTGCTGGCCTTCCCCAGCACCTACTCGGTGGGCATCACCAGCCTGGGCTTTCAGGTGGTCTGGGCGACCCTGGCGCGGCGGGCCGACCTTGACGTGCGCAGGCTGTTCACCGACCGGGGCGACCCCGCCCACCGCCACTGCGACCTGTTCGGACTCTCGCTCAGCTGGGAACTGGACGGACCGGTGCTGCTGGACCTGCTGGAGCAGCAGCACATTCCGCTCTGGAGCCGGGAGCGGGGGGAGGAGCACCCGATCGTGTTCGGAGGGGGGCCGGTGCTCACCGCCAACCCCGAGCCGCTGGCACCTTTCTTCGATGCCGTGCTGCTGGGCGATGGCGAACGCTTGCTGCCCGACTTCGTGGAGGCGGTGATCGCCCACAGGAACGCCCCGCGAGCCGAGCGGCTGCGGGCCCTGGCCCAGGTGCCGGGGGTGTACGTGCCGGCGCTCTACGTCCCTCGCTACGGCTCCGATGGCCGGCTGTTGAGCATCGAGCCCATCGACGCGGACATCCCGGCCACGGTGGCCAAGCAGACCTGGCGGGGGAACACCCTCAGCCACTCCACGGTGATCACCCCGGAGGCGGCCTGGCCCTCGATCCACATGGTGGAGGTGGTGCGCAGCTGCCCCGAGCTCTGCCGCTTCTGTCTGGCCAGCTACCTCACGCTGCCCTTCCGCACGCCTTCCCTCGACGACGGACTGATCCCGGCGGTGGAAAAGGGGCTGACCGCCACCAAGCGCCTGGGCCTGCTGGGGGCCTCGGTCACCCAGCACCCCCAGTTCGATGACCTGCTGACCTGGCTGGATGGTGACCGCTTCGATGACATGCGGGTGAGTGTCAGCTCGGTACGGGCCGCCACGGTGACCCCCCAACTGGCCCGGATCCTGGCGCGGAGGGGCAGCAAATCGCTCACGATCGCCATCGAAAGCGGCAGCGAGCGCCTGCGCGAGGTGGTGAACAAGAAGCTCAGCAGAGACGAGATCTTCGCGGCGGCTCGCTACGCGAAAGAGGGGGGGCTCACGGGGTTGAAGCTCTACGGCATGGTGGGGCTCCCCAGCGAGGAGGACGACGACGTGGAGGCCACGGCCGCTCTGATGCTGGCGCTGAAGAAAGCCACACCTGGGCTGCGGCTCACCCTGGGGGTGAGCACCTTTGTGCCCAAGGCCCACACGCCATTCCAGTGGCAGGGTGTTCGTCCCGAAGCGGAGAAACGCCTGAAGCTTCTGGCGAAACGGCTCAAGCCCCGAGGCATCCAGCTACGCCCGGAGAGCTACGGATGGAGCGTGATCCAGGCTCTGCTCTCCCGCAGCGACCGGCGCCTGGCACCGGTGATCGCCGCGGTGCGGGGCCGCCACGGCAGCCTGGGTGGATGGAAGGCCGCCTACCGGGCCGCGCTGGCGGGCGAAGCCCACGTCTCCTTTCAACCTCTCGCCCCCATGCCCCCCTGGGAGGAGGTGATTCATGGACGATGGGACATAAAGACGACTCTCCCCTGGGAGCACATCCATGGCCCCCTCTCGAAGGAGGTGCTTGCGCACCACAGCGAGTCCTCCGGGATCAAGCCCGGCGCGTTCGATCACAGATCGACAACAAACGCCAAGCCAGTATCCAACTGAGATAAGATAGGGCTTGCTGAGAAACCTAGAACTATTGCAGGGCAGTTGATTCCAGCGATAATCTCGGGTTAGGATTGGGTGCAATCAGCCATTTCTGGCTTAGAAGAACTCCCTGGCTCGACAATGTACGTCTTTCAGAGTGCTGGC
>NZ_JAHLZB010000026.1:0-48837 GCF_025128255.1 Synechococcus sp. CS-205 | reverse complement strand
GGGGGGCGCGGGCCGGCCAGCGCCTGGAGCGTTTCCTCGCCCCGGGCCACGACCTTCAGCTACTCAACCAGCGCGGGCAGACCCAGATGACCCTGGCGGTCGACGCGTTCCGGATCGAGCGGGATCCTGCCGGGCGGCCCGAGCAGTTCCGTTCCGAGCTGCGCCTGCTCGATGCCGACGGTGAACCGCTGCAGCGCAGCCAGATCAGCGTCAACCATCCCCTGCGCTTCCGGGGAATGACCGTGTACCAAGCCGACTGGTCGCTGGCGGCGATCACCGTGCAACTGGGGCGCAGCCCCTTGCTGCAGCTTCCCTTGCGCAGCCTCCCCGAGTTGGGGGAGCAGGTGTGGGGCCTGGCCCTGCCGACCAGGCCGGACGGCTCAGAGCCCGTGCTGCTGGCCCTCAACAGCGAGATGGGACCGGTTGATGTGTACTCGGCCCAGGCCCAGCTGATCGGCCAGATCACCCCTGGGGGCGAGGCCCTGGAGATCGCTGGTCTCCCCCTGAAGGTGGTGGAAGTCATGCCCGCCAGTGGCCTTCTGCTCAAACGGGATCCTGGGGTCCCCCTGGTCTATGGCGGTTTTGCGATTGCGCTGCTGGGCGGCGGCCTGAGCCTGATCGCCACCCGACAGCTCTGGGCCATTGCCGACACTGATCAAGGCCAGCTGCACGTGGGAGGCCTCTGCAACCGCAACCTCACGGCCCTGGCCAACGAACTGCCGCTGTTGCTCGAGCACCTGCGTTCAGGCGCGGGCCTCAGCAGCTCTGCCGCTGGCCATGGCTGACCCTGATCACGGTGTGAACGTTGCCACGGGGATTGAAATCGGCTTCCAGCTGCATCCAGACCGGCTTGGCGGCGGCCACCAGATCATCAAGGATTCGGTTGGCCACCTCTTCATGGGAGATGCTGCGGTCGCGCCAGCTGTTGACATAGAGCTTGAGGGCCTTGAGTTCGAGCACGCTCGGGCCTGGCTGATAGATCAGGCGCAGCACAGCGAAATCGGGGTAGCCGGAGAACGGACATTTGCAGGTGAACTCCGGCAGCTCGATCGCCACTTCGTAGGCGCGGCCCCGGCGGGGGTTGTCGAAGCAGATCAGCGGTGCCTCCTCGCTGATCACTCGCTCTCCGTAGCGCGGGCTGATGGTGCCCTCCTGGGAATCCATGCCGGCTGCAGCGCGACCGGCGGCAGTGGCGGTGCTGGAACTGGAAGGGGATGACATCGGTGGAAGGAGAAGAGAGGGCGTGGGATCGATGGTAGGAACGCTGAATTCGTGAAGATTGCCGAAGGAAGCCCGGCTTTTGTTCTCGATGGACAGCTGGACTGGCTAGAAGTAGGTTGAAGGACAAAACGTTGGACACGTTTCGGAGAGGTCTTTGGCCCTCCTGTCGGAAGTAGCCCCCGCGAGGCGAAGCAACGCTCCTTCCCACGAAGCGACACCGAGCCCATTCGTCCGGTGAACTCCATCCCTTCGAGGACCCAGTCATGTCCACAGACCAACTTGTCTACCGTGGCGTCCACTACGCCATGCCCCAGCATGAGCAGCTCCCCAGCGTCGAACCGGTGGAGCACGTGTACCGCGGTGTTCACTACCGCGTGCCGCTGAAGCATGAACCTCAGCCTGTCGATGAAACCCTCGATCTTCACTACCGCGGGCACATTTATCACCACCACCGCCAACAGCAGGCCCAGCGCGACCTGCAGGAGGGCTGAGGCCCGCCAGCCTGACAGCCCGTAGCAACAGCTACGTCGAAGCCCTGCGCACTCAGGCCTAATGGCCCCAGTGCGCAGGGTCTTCCTTATGGACCTCCTCCTCGCCAGCAGTCATGGCGGCTTTCGCCTCAAGCCCCAGTCAGCGCTGGGGATGGTCTGGCTGCAGACTCACTTCGACGATGCCGTGTGGTCCCATCTGGCCACCGGCAGGGTTCAGGTGAGTCCAAGCTCCGCTGATCGGCTTTGTCAGGATGCCCTGTCCGCAGGGCTCCGGGTCAACCGCATTCCCAACCTTTCCCTTCCTCTCAGCGATCCTTCCTGAGAAACTTGATCCGAACCATTGGAGACTCCATGAAAAAAGTTGAGGCCATCATTCGCCCTTTCAAGCTTGAAGATGTCAAGGTAGCTTTGGTCAATGCCGGCATCGTTGGCATGACGGTGAGTGAAGTCCGCGGCTTCGGCAGACAGAAAGGCCAGGTGGAGCGCTACCGGGGCTCTGAATTCACGGTGGAGTTCCTGCAGAAACTCAAGCTGGAAGTGGTGGTCGACGACGACCGCGTCGACACCGTGGTGACCGCCATCCAGGATGCAGCCCGCACTGGGGAAATTGGGGATGGAAAGATCTTCATCAGTTCCGTGGGCACGGTGATCCGCATCCGAACCGGCGATCGCGACAGCACCGCGATCTGAGTTCGGCGACCACCCACCGCTTCTGCACCGCCGGCCGGAGATCCAATCGGGTCTCCGGTTTTTTTTGCTCAGCCAGCTTGGTTGTTCTCAGCCACCCAGGAGGGTGCGACTCACCAGGTCACTGATCGAGTCCGGTGTCAACGGGTTCCCGGCCTTCAGGCTGCCTGCCATCGGAGCCTCAGCAGCTGACTCAGGCACCGAGCACAGCCAGAGCAGGTATTCGTGATTGCCGGCGGGGCCGGTGATCGGGGAAGCGATCAGGCCGCAGGGATGCCAGCCAAGCGGTGCGGCGGCGCTGATCACGGCCGTGATGGCATCAGCATGGGCGACGGGATCACGCACCACCCCACCTTTGCCCACCCGCTCGCGACCCACCTCGAACTGGGGTTTCACCAGCAGCACGGCTTCGGCGCCCCTGGGCTGCAGCAGGGCCCGCAGGGCCGGCAGCACCAGGGCCAGGGAGATGAACGAGACGTCGGCCACGGCCAGATCCGGCCAGGGATCCTCGGGGCCGTAAAGCTGCTCGGGGGTGAGGCGGCGCAGGTTGGTGCGCTCGCGCAGCACCACCCGCGGGTCGGTGCGCAGGCTCCAGGCGGTCTGGCCGTAGCCCACATCGATGCCGTAGACCCGCGCGGCGCCGTGCTGGAGCAGGCAGTCGCTGAAGCCGCCGGTGGAGATTCCACCATCCATGCAGACACGGCCCTGAACCTCCAGGGGGAAGGCCTCCAGGGCCGCCACCAGTTTCTCGCCCCCGCGGGAGACGAAGCGAGGTGGATGGCTCACCTCGGGCCTCAACTCCGCCGGCACCTCCTGACCGGGCTTGTCGAGCACCCGATCACCGCTGCGCACCCGTCCGGCACGAATCAGCTGCTGCGCCTGCTGACGGCTGGCGACCAGGCCCAGCGCCACCAGATGCTGATCGAGCCGCTGCTTGCCTGCCATCGGGATCCCGTTGGGGTTGACCCATAGATTGACCAGGACGTTGCCACGCGCTGGCCCTTGATCGAGCGTTACACCCTGCCCGAGATGGGCAGCCTCTGGAGCGAAGAGGCGAAGTTCCAGAGCTGGCTGGAGGTGGAGATCGCCGCCTGCGAGGCCAATGCTCAGCTGGGCCGCGTCCCCCAGGAAGCCATGGCCGCCATCCGGGAGCGGGCACGCTTCGAGGTGCCGCGAATTCTGGAGATCGAGGCGGAAGTGCGCCACGACGTGATCGCCTTCCTGACCAACGTCAATGAACACGTGGGTGAGGCGGGCCGTTACATCCACGTGGGCATGACCAGCTCGGATGTGCTCGACACCGGCCTGGCCCTTCAGCTGAAAGCGTCGGTGGCTGTCCTGCGGCAGGAACTCGATCAGCTGGGGGCCGCCCTGCGCACCCTGGCGGCGGAGCACAAGGACACGGTGATGATCGGCCGCTCCCATGCCATCCATGGAGAGCCGATCACCTTCGGCTTCAAGGTGGCGGGCTGGCTGGCGGAAACGGAGCGCAACCGGGAACGGCTGGAGCGGCTGGCCCAGGTGGTGGCGGTGGGTCAGGTGAGCGGGGCCATGGGCACCTACGCCAACACCGACCCCGAGGTGGAGGCCCTCACCTGCGCCAGCCTGGGCCTGGAGCCCGACACCGCCAGCACCCAGGTGATCGGCCGTGACCGCCACGCCGAATATGTGCAGACACTGGCGCTGGTGGGCACCTCGCTGGAGCGTTTCTCCACCGAGATCCGCAACCTGCAGCGCACCGATGTGCTCGAGGTGGAGGAGAACTTCGCCAAGGGACAGAAGGGAAGCTCGGCGATGCCCCACAAGCGCAACCCGATTCGCAGCGAGCGGATCAGCGGTCTGGCGCGGGTGCTGCGCAGCTACACGATCGCGGCCCTAGAGAACGTGGCCCTCTGGCATGAACGTGACATCAGCCACAGCTCGGTGGAGCGGATGATGCTGCCCGACTGTTCCTGCACGCTGCACTTCATGCTGCGGGAGATGACGGCGGTGGTGAAGGGTCTCGGGGTGTATCCCGAGAACATGAGCCGCAATCTGAACGTGTATGGCGGGGTGGTGTTCAGCCAGCGGGTGCTGCTGGCCCTGGTGGAGAGCGGCCTCAGCCGCGAGGACGCCTACCGGATCGTGCAGCGCCACGCCCACGACGCCTGGAACCGCGAGGGTGGCGACTTCCGCGCGAACCTGGCCTCTGATCCCGAGGTGAGCGCACTCCTGAGCGAGGCCCAGATGGAGGCCTGCTTCTCCACCGATCTGCACCGAGCCCAGCTGGATGTGATCTGGGAGCGGCTGGGGATCTGAGACTGCCGGGTTGGACCTCCACGGCCCCATCGGCAGGGCCCACCGATCAGAGCGACTGACCAGCCGGGCGCTCCATGGCTGGGGTGGCTGAAGCCGATGCCAGCAGATCGATCGACTCCGAAACCGGAAAACGGTTGATCGCCTGGAGTGCCTTGCGGGAGGTGGTGCGCAGCTGCTCGCTGATCGCTTCGGCGTAGGGCACCTGCGCCAGCAGGTCGACGGTACGGCGCAGGATCCGCACCACATCGCCCTCATCGAGGGACGTGTTGGCGATCACGTCATTCCAGCTGGTGCCGCGGGCCCAGGCATGGACCAGTCCCATCAGCTCGGGCTCCCACCAGGCCGGCACCACCACCTGGGCCCGCTCCTGATGGCGCAGCAGCTCCCGGCGCAGGCCGCTCAGGTCGTGCAGGGCCTCCTCCGAGCGCGGCGGGGGAGGGAAGCCGCTCCAGAGATCAGGTCGGTTGACCTCGGTGCTGATGGCTTCAAACACCGCCGCCAGCTCGGCCGGGTTGAGCTCGTCGAGGTGACCGCTCATCAGGGCCAGGCCCAGCCAGAGCTCGTTGTCGCCCCGCAGGGCCGCCACGGTACGGCCCACCTCGGTGGGCTCGAGGCCCTCAGGCCCGGCCAGGGCGCCGAAGGCGCGCAGGATCTCGATCAGGGCCAGGAAGGTGTCCCAGTGGCGATTGGCGCGGTGGTGCAGCAGGCGCTGGCGCTCCTCGATCTCGATGCCCAGTTCCTCCATGCGCCGCCGCTGCTTCTTGAGCTGGCGCCGGTCTCCCCAGCGATGGGCGGGATGCTGCTCCAGCTCCTCCTCCAGCTGCTGCACCAGCTCCGCCTGGCTGCGCACCTCTCCGGCCAGGTCGTACTGGGGGGTGTGCATGTCGTGGCGGCGGGCCATCGACGCCACCGCCAGTGCCAGGCCACCACTGGCGTTGTCGCCATGGCGAATCTCCCCGGCATGCTCCAGCTGGGGTGTCGCGATCGTGTCCACCTGCAGGCAGCTGAGCTCGGCATGGAGGCTCACCACCGCATGGCAAGGGACCAGGATCCAGACGTTCTCGTCGGTGAGGCAGAGCAGCAGGGGGAACTGGCCGGAGCCCTTCTGCTTGGCCACGATCACCGCCGGCGTGACCCGCCCCCGCAGCTGGGGGGCCTTGAGGCTGACCAGGGCACCCTCGCTGGCGAACTGCAGCGCCAGGGTGAGCTCGTGGGCCAGGGTTTCCTCGGCCTGCTGCTGAAGGATGCGCTGGATGCGCCGCTCCTCCCGCAGCCGCTCCCGTTGCTTCTCGTAGACCTCGAAGTCCTCCCAGGGGATGTCGGCGGTGGGGCCCGCCAACTGGGCCAGCTGGGCGCGCAGGCCGGCGATCCTGGATTCGTCCTCAGCCAGATCCAGGGTGGCGAGGTAGCGCCCGAAGCTGCGCTCCACCAGCTGCTGGGCCTTGGTGAGGTCGTAGCGCTGCAGCAGGTTCAGCACCATCCCGTAGCTGGGGGTGAACTGGCTCACGAGCGGGTCGGCAGGGCTGGTGGCCAGCGCCCCGGCCTCACGCACCCCCTCGAAGCGGCTCTGCACCGTGACGACATAGCCCTGCACATCAAGTCCCCTCCGGCCGGCCCGGCCCGCCATCTGCAGGAACTCGCTGCCCATCAGCGGACGGTGGCCCCGCTCGGTGCGCTTGGAGAGCGCCGAGATCACCGTGGTGCGGGCCGGCATGTTGATGCCCGCCGCCAGGGTTTCGGTGGCGAAGACCACCTTGATCAGCCCCTGCTGGAACAGCTCCTCGATCAGTTCCTTCCAGGCCGGCAGGACACCGGCGTGGTGGGCGGCGATGCCGCGGGTGAGGGCCTCGGCGTGGCCGCCATCGCGCACCGCTTCCGGGGTGGCGTCCACGAAGGCTTCAAGCCGCGAGACGATCCTGGCCTGCTCCTGCTCGCTCACCAGGCAGACCCGGCCCAGGTCACGCACGGCCTTGTCACAGCCGCGGCGGCTGAAGATGAAATAGATGGCGGGGAGCATGTCGCGCTCGGCCATCTGGGCCACCACGAAGGGGAGCGGAGCCGCCTCAGGCTGGGGGGGCCTGGGGCTCCGGCCCTTGCGACGTTCGCCCTTGGGGGCCCGCCACACCTTGCAGTTGGGGTGGAGGCCGGTGCCCTGCTCGTTGAGGAGGGGATGCAGGCCCTTGGCGCTGCAGAAACTGAAGGCCAGCGGCACCGGCCGGTGATCACTGATCACCAGCGTGGTGGGCCCGTGCACCCGCTCGATCCAGTCGGTGAGCTGGCCGGCGTTGGCCACCGTGGCCGAGAGGGCCACCAACTGCACCGGAGGCGGGCAGTGGATGATCGATTCCTCCCAGACGGTGCCCCGCTGGGAGTCATTCATGTAGTGGCACTCATCGAGCACCACCGCCTCCACATCGGCAAGGGGATCGTCGCCGCGGTCCACCTCCGCGTAGAGCATGTTGCGGAAGATCTCGGTGGTCATCACCACGATCGGGGCCTCCCGATTCGTGCTCAGATCGCCGGTCATCAGGCCCACGCGCTCGGCGCCGAACTGCTCACGGAAATCGCGCAGTTTCTGGTTGGAGAGTGCCTTGAGCGGCGTGGTGTAGAACACCTTCTGCCCGTGGGCAAGGGCCCGGTGGATGGCGTATTCGCCCACCAGCGTTTTGCCGGAGCCGGTGGGAGCACTCACCACCACCGAATGTCCCTGGTTGAGGGCATCGATCGCCTCCAGCTGGAAGGGATCGAGGGGAAAGGGAAAAAGCTGATCCAGGGCCGGAACATCGACCGGAACCATGGCCCCAATCTCTGTTGGACGCCCCGGAGCCGCCGCCGGATCAGGTGGAGCGTCGGAACCGGCGGTTTGCATCACCCAATCCTATGGGCTGCTCAGCAAGCAGAGTGGGGGCCTGCAACTGCCCTGGCGGTGCTGCCCGCGTGCCCCCTGATCCGCTCGATACGATCCAGCAGGCTCTGAGCCGGGTCCCCGCGGAGCGGAGGCGCGCTCTGCGCACGTTTCGTCCCGGTCCTGAGGCCACCCTGTTGCCTGGCCAGGCTGGCCGGCCAGTGGGCCCCCTGCTGGATCTGGCCAGCAACGACTACCTGGGGCTCAGCGCTCACCCCAGCCTGAAGGCGGCGGCCATGGCCGCGATCAACGGCGAAGGGGTGGGCTCCGGGGGATCAAGGCTCGTGAGCGGCACCCGTCCTTGCCACGACTCCCTCGAGGCGGCCCTGTCCCACTGGCTGGGGCGTGAGCGGGTGCTGCTCTTCCCCAGCGGCTTTCAGGCCAATCTGGCTGCGGTGCTGGCCCTGGCCGATCGCCACAGCGACGTGATCGCCGACCGCCTGATCCACCACTCCCTGCTGGTGGGGATCCAGGCCAGCGGCGCCCGCCTGCGCCGGTTTCGGCACAACGATCTGTCCGACCTGCGGCGCCTGCTGGTGCGGGGAGCCCGCAGCGAGCCGGACCGACGGCGGCTGGTGGTGAGCGAAAGCCTGTTCAGCATGGAAGGCACCAGTCCGGATCTGGCCGGGATCGCCGCGATCTGCCAGGAGTTCGGGGCCCTGCTGCTGGTGGATGAAGCCCACGCCCTGGGGCTGCTGGGCCCGGGGGGGCGCGGGCTGGCCTGGGGCTTGACCGGGGTGAGTCTGGTGAGCGGCACCTTTGGCAAGGCTTTCGGGGCCGGTGGCGCCTTTCTCGCCGCCGATGGCCCCGTGGGCGACTGGTTGCTGCAAAGCTCGGGCGCCTTCCGCTACACCACGGCTCTGGCGCCGCCCCTGGCCGCCGCGGCCCTGACCGCGCTGAGGCTGCTCGAGGCCGATCCAGGCCAGGGCGCCGCTCTGCTCCGGCGGGCGCAGCGCTGGCGGGATGGCCTCGAGGCCGCCGGCTGGCGGCGGCCCCCCGGCGAGGGTCCGGTGCTGCCGTTGCACGTGGGCGACGACGCACTGGCCCTGAGCCTGCAAGGCAGCCTGGAGCAGGCGGGGCTGCTGGGAGTGGCGATCCGGCCACCCACGGTGCCGGAGGGAACCGCGCGCCTGCGTCTGGTGCTGCGCCGCGACCTCCCTAGAGGCAGCCTGAATCGCCTGCTCAATGCTCTGGCCGCCTGGCCAAACGCCGCCTCCCCATGATCCGCCCTTCCCTCGAGCTGATCGCCATGCACGGCTGGGCCGGCGACAGCCGGGCCTGGCGCCCCTGGCAGCAGGCGGCGACACGCCGGGGCTGGAGCTGGCAGAGCGGCGAGCGCGGCTATGGCCAGCTGCCGCCCCACACTCCCCGCTGGTTGGAGCCGTGCGGCCCCAGGGCGGTGATCGTGCATTCCCTCGGGTTGCATCTGCTGCCGGCCCCGGTGCTGGCCGAGGCGGAGGCGGTGGTGCTGCTGGCCAGCTTCGGGCGCTTCATCCCCACCGGACCCGAGGGGCGGCGCTGGCGGCAGGCCCTGCGCGGCATGGACCGGCGCCTGGGGGCCGGCGACACCACCGCCCTGCTCGAGGAGTTTCTGCGGGAGGCCGCCGCTCCCGCGCCGGTGGAGCTGCTGCCGGAAGGGCCCTCGTCGCAGGAGATGCCTGCCGAGGGGGTGGAGAGGCTGCGCCAGGATCTGCTCTTGCTGGAGCAATGCACCGCCGTGCCCTCCGCCTTCCCTGCCGAAGCCCGCACCCTGATCGTTGAGGCCGAGGCCGATCGGATCGTGGCCCCCGAGAGCCGCACGGCTCTGCACCGGGCCCTGCCGGCCGCCGAGCGCTGGGCCCTGACGGGCATCGGCCACAGCCTGCTGGGCAGCGATCTGGTGGAGCCCGTCCTGACCTGGCTGGAGGCCGGCCACTGATGGTTGTGCTCCAGTCACCCCCCTCGATGGCCCAGCGGGTGCGGGCGGCCTTCAGCCGCAGAGCGCGTCACTACGACGCCGCGGCCAGCCTGCAAAAGGCCGTGGCCTGGCGGCTGGCCCGCCACTGCCGCGACCTGACCCTGCCATCCGGCCCCAGGGCCGATCTGGGGGCTGGAACCGGCCTGCTCAGCAGCGCCCTGGAGCAGCAACGCCCCGAGAGCACCCTCTTGCGGCTCGACGCCTGCGCGGCCCTGCTGGAGCAGGGCGAGGCCCCCGGTGCCAGGCTCCTCTGGGACCTCAACCACGGCCTGCCTGAAAGCCTGGGCGGAGCGGCCCTGCTGGTGTCGAGTTTCGCGCTGCACTGGCTGGAGAATCCCGCAGTCAGCCTGCGCCAGTGGTGCGACGCCCTCGGGCCGGGCGGCTGGCTGGCTCTGGCGGTCCCCACCGCCGGCAGCTTCCCCCAGTGGCGCCAGGCGGCCGCCGCCGCAGGCGTTCCCTGCACTGCTCTCGTCCTGCCCGAGGTGCGGCAGCTGCTGGCGGTGGTGGCGCCACGGCTGGACCTGCGACTGGGAGCACCGCTGCGCTTCAGCCAGAACGGCCCCAGCGGCCGGGCCCTGCTGCAGCGCATGCGGGCTGTGGGGGCCGGCACCACCGCAACCCCACCCCTGGGGGTCGGGGCCTGGCGGCGGATTGAGGCCCACTGGGCCGGGGGGCCGGGCGGCAAGCGCCTGAGCTGGGAGGTGCTGATGCTGCTCGGCCGAAAACCTCAGGGCAGGGCAGAGCGATGACCCGTCTGGTGGTCTGCGGCACCGACACCGATGTGGGCAAGACCGTGGTGAGTGCCCTGCTGGTGCAGGGGCTGAACGCCCACTACTGGAAGCCGGTGCAGTGTGGCCTCGAGGAGGGGGGCGACAGCGCCAGGGTCCAGGCCATGCTCGGGCTCACGCCCGCTGAAGCCACCCGTCGCCTCCTGCCGGAGGCCTACCGCTACACCCATCCGGTCTCCCCCCACTGGGCGGGTGAACTGGAGCAGCGGCCGATCGACCCAGAGCTTCTGTGTCTGCCCCAGGTCAGCGGACCCCTGGTGGTGGAGACCGCCGGCGGACTGCTGGTGCCCCTGCGCCTCGACTGTCTCCAGATCGATCAGATCCAGCGCTGGGGCTTGCCGGTGCTGCTGGTGGCCCGCAGTGGCCTGGGCACGCTCAACCACACCCTGCTCTCAGTGGAAGCCCTGCGCCGCCGCCGGATCCCCCTGCTGGGGCTGATTCTCAACGGCCCACCCCACCCCGACAACCCCCGCACCCTCGAGACCCTGAGCGGGGCGCCGGTGCTGGCCTGCCTGCCCCCCCTTCCCCGCCTTGAACCCGGCACCCTGGCCGCTCAATGGCAGGCCAGCGGACTGGCCCGTAGCCTGGCCCGATGACTCGAGGCAATCTGCTGATCAGCGCGTCCGTCGCCCTGCTCTGCGCCGGCATCCTGGTGTTGTTCACCGATGTGGAAATCGGGATGGTGCGCTGGTTCAACTGCGGGCCCTGGGCCACCGAAACGACCCGCCAGGAGAAGTGGTGCCGCTGATGCACCCGGAGGCCATTCCTTGAACTGGCATCCCCATCTCTGGCATCCCACCACCCAGGTGGCCGGGGCCGATCCACCCCTGAGAGCGGTGGCCGGCCGCGGCGCCTTGCTCATGCTCGACGACGGCCGGGAGCTGATCGACGCCATCAGCAGTTGGTGGGTGACCCTGCACGGCCATGGCGAGCCCAGCATCGCCGCGGCTGTAGCCGAGCAGGCCCAGCGTCTGGAGCAGGTGATCTTCGCCAACTTCAGCCATCCCCCAGGGGAGCGGCTAGCCGAGCGGCTCAGTGCCATTTCAGGGCTGGAGCGGCTGTTCTTCTCCGACGACGGCTCCACAGCCGTGGAGGTGGCCCTCAAGATCGCCTGGCAGTGGTGGCGCAACCAGGGCTCCGATCGGCGGCAGCTGATCGCCTTCGAGGGCGCCTATCACGGCGACACCTTCGGGGCCATGGCCCTGGGGGAGCGCTCACTATTCTCGGCCCCCTTCGAGCCGCTGCTCTCCCCGGTGGCCCGGGCCCCCTGGCCCGCCACCTGGTGGGACGATCCCGAGGTGGAGGTGGAAGACAAGGAGGAGCGGGCCCTCGCCCGGCTGGAGCAGCTGCTGGCGGTGCCCACCGCGGCGGTGATCCTCGAACCCCTGGTGCAGGGGGCCAGTGGCATGGCGATGGTGCGGGAGGGTTTCCTGCGCCGGGCAGAGGAGCTGGTGCGCCAGGCCGGCGCCCTGCTGATCGCCGATGAGGTGATGACCGGCTTCGGGCGCACAGGTGACCTGTTCGCCTGCCGACGGGCAGGCATCCGCCCTGATCTGATGGCCCTCTCCAAGGGGCTCACCGGGGGCTTCCTGCCGATGGGAGTCACCCTGGCGAGCGAGCGGATCTACCAGGGCTTCATCAGCGACGATCCCAGCCACACCCTGTACCACGGCCACAGTTTCACGGCCAATCCACTCGGCTGCGCCGCCGCCAACGCCAGCCTGGACCTGCTCCTGCGGCAGCCAGCTCTCCACGGAGGCTTCGAAGCCCGCCACAGGCCCCATCTCCAGGCCCTCCGCTCCCATCCCCTGGTCCATCGGCCGCGGTTGTGCGGCACCATCGCCGCCTTCGACCTGGCCGTGGAACGGCCGGGCTATCTCCACCCCGCCGGCCGCCGGCTGCAGCGTCATGCCCTCGAAGCCGGTGTGTTCCTGCGGCCCCTGGGTCACGTGGTTTACCTCCTGCCGCCGCTCTGCCTCAGCGACAGCCAGCTGGAGCACTGCTACGCCGTGATCCGCTCAGGGCTCGATCAGCTCGCTCAGGGGCCCGCAAGGATCGCCGATTCCACGTCGGCTCGGCTGAGACCGTAGGGGAAGAGGCGCACGGTGACGTTGCCCCCTTGCTCCCAGCTCACCTTGAGCTCCTCCACCTCCAGCTCGATCCGGGCATTCCACGTCGGGCGTCTCATGTCCCAGAGGCAGGGCGTGGCGGGCTCACGGGAGGCGCCGAGGTCCATCAGCCACTGCTCAAGCGCCGGCAGCGGGTGGTTGTACAGAGGCGTCTGGTGGGGGGGCAAGGAACTCATCCCCGGGCAGGCGTTCTAGCGGAACTCCAGTTTGCCGCTCGATGGGACCAATGGTCTGGGATCTCACCAGGGGTTGTGTGACCAGTTCCACCCCGCGCCACCAGGCAAGACCCAACCCCAGCACAAGGCTGAAGAGCAGGGCAAGGGCCAACAGCACCAGGGCGAACCATTCCCCACCCGAGAAGGCCCGACGGACCGGGAGGGGCCGCCGGGCAGGCGCCGGCCCCGAGATCACCGGTGAAGGCGCCTCAGGAGCGGCCGGGCCGTTGAGGGCCCCGATGCGCTGGATCAGTGCCAGGCGCAGCTGACTGTCGTAGGTGGAGCGGCGCTGGGGATCACCCAGCACCAGGTAGGCCTCCTGAAGCCGGCGGAACTGGTCCTGGGCCTCCGCCACCGGCAGGGTTGTCGTGTCGGGGTGGTATCTCTTGCTGAGGGCACGGAAGGCCTGGCGGAGCTCCTGGGGCGTGGCCGTGCTCGGCAGACCGAGCAGGGCATAGAGGGATGGGCCCATGACCGGGTGCTCGCCGCCTGCCACCAACCTCGCGCCATGGTTGGGTGATCCTAGAGAGCTCCTCCATCGGTGCTGCAGGAATGACGGCGCATGCGGCTTCCCGCGATCAACCAGCAGGCCGGGCCTGGGAGGCGACCCCTGCCGATCCGGTGACGGCCGAACTCTGGGACAGCTTGGGCTGGGAGCCCACCCAGGAGCAATTGCAGCTGTTGATGGCCCTGCAGCAGCTCTTGCGTCACTGGAATGCTCGCCTCAACCTCACCCGTCTGGTCAACGGCGACGACTACTGGATCACCCAGGTGTACGACAGTCTCTGGCCCTGGCGTGAACAGCTCAACAGCCCGGGACGGCCGCTGCGCTGCCTCGATGTGGGCACCGGTGGCGGGTTCCCGGGCCTGGCGCTGGCCATCGCCCTGCCCGCCGCCCGCCTCACCCTGGTGGACTCCGTGGGGCGCAAGGCGGAGGCCCTGAAGGCCATGGCCGCCAGCCTGGGCCTCGGCGAACGGGTCGAGGTGCGCTGGGAACGAGCGGAAACCACCGGCCGCACCCCGGCCTGCCGCGGCCGCCAGGACTGGGCCATGGCGCGGGCCGTGGCGGCCGCACCGGTGGTGGCGGAGTATCTGGTGCCTCTGTTGAAAACAACAGGCCGAGCCCTGCTCTATCGCGGCCAATGGGGTCCGGAGGATCTGCTCGGCGTGCAGCAAGCCGCCAAAACCCTGAATGCCGAGGTGGAGCGGGTGGAGCGGGTGCAGCTGCCGGCGGGGAGGGGTGTGCGCCATGCGGTGCTGCTCAGGCCCCTTGGACCCTGCCCCCCCAGCTACCCCCGGGCGGTGGGACTGCCGGCCAAACAGCCCCTGGCCTGAGAGCAATCACGCATCCGCCATCAGACGGCGGGTGCTGGTGCCCCCCAGGCGCTCACGCAGGCCCCGCAGCAGCGAGGGAATCCGCTCGGCCCAGGGGCTGGCCCCCAGCACGGAGAGCAGCTCCGCTTCGCTCACCTCCCGGTCGAGGGCATCGGCATTGGCGCCGGGGAACCAGTGGCTCCCCTGGCCCAGCAGGCCATAGCGGGCACGGGCATAACCCTCGAGATCCCAGGCCTCGAGCAGGTTGTGCAGCCAGAGCAGCACTGGCAGGTTGAGCTCCCCGGGGGTGGCCTCCCAGGAGGGGAGACCATCGTTCCAGCTCTCCAGCCAGTGGGCTCCCAGAGCCTCGAGGCGGGCACCCTCCAGCCGCTTCTGCAGCGGGACCAGCCAACGGTCGGCCTCAGGGAGCAGCGCCGCCGCCTGCAGGTGCAGGTCGAGATCGGCCGGGCCTGCGGCTCCCACGCTGATGGTGTGGATTGACTCCTCGCGCAGACAGAACAGATCGTTGAATTCAATCGGGTGAAGCGGCGCGCAGAGGCCAGAGATCCGCTCGGAGGGGGTATGGAGATGGCCCCCCTTGTCGGTGGGGCTGATCACGAACACGCCCATGTCGTGGCGGCGGGCGGCCGCCAGGGCCGGGCTGTTGTCCTGACGGATGTAGTACCAGTGCAGGTTGATGTAGTCGAAGGCATCGCTGGCGATCGCCTCAAGGATCAGCGGCAGGGGTGCGTGGGTGGAGAAGCCCACATGGCCGATGCGTCCCTGCTCCTGCCAGCGCCGCACCACCTCCAGGCAACCGCCAGGGCGCAGGGTCTGCTCCAGATGCTCGGGCAGGTTGAGGCCATGGATGCCAAGCAGATCAAGCCGATCGACGCGCAGCCGCCGGAAGCTCAGCTCCAGCTCCGCCTCGAACTGGCCTGGATCGTCGTGGGGGGGGACCTTGGTCTGGAGGATGCGCCGGGGGTCGGGCACCTCCCGCAGCAGATCCCCCAGTTGCCGCTCCGAACTGCCGTAATGGCGGGCGGTTTCGATGTGATGGAACCCGCAGGCCACCGCCTTCTCCAGGGTGGCGCGCAGGTTGGCCTGGCTGTCGGCTGTGATCTCCTCCGCGGGCAGATCGCTCCAGCTCTGCTGGTAGCGCATCCCCCCCAGCGACAACACGGGCATGGCCAGCTCTGTCCGCCCGAAGCGACGGCAGGGCAGCGCGTCCGTCAAGGCCGCGGCAAGGTGCGCTGAACCCTGGATTGGCTGGGATAACCCAGAGGCAACAGCTCCTGGGAGCGAAGCCGCTGCTCCAGCTGGGGCACCTCTTCGTAGGGCACCCAGTGGATGCAATCGACCGGACAGGTGTCGATCGCCTCCTGGATGGTTTCAGTGCTGTCACCGTCCTGGCGGATCGCCCGGGAACGCCCCCACTGCGGCTCCACCAGGAAGGTGTTCCCGGCCACATGAGCGCAGTAGCGGCAACCGATGCAGACGGCCTCGTCCACCCAGACCGCCTGCTGACGGAGACTGCCCCCCAGCAGGGGCTCATGGCCGCTGGGTTCCTCCTGGCAGCGGGCAGGAGCTGCGAACGCCAGGGACGGATCGACCTCAGCCATCCCAGCGGGTGACCACCAGCTCGATCGAGCCATCCAGGCTGGAGGTCTGCTCGCTGACCTGGAAGCCTTCCTGGGCGGAAGCGGCCAGGATCGTGCGCAGGGCATAGCGCTGGGTGATCTGGGAGAGAAAGCGCTCCACAGGGATCGGTTGCTTCCAGAGCTCAAGGTCGGTGACGAGCTCGTAGCTTTCGGTTTCGGCATTCCAGCGGAACCCGATGTCACAGCCGTCGTCCCGGGTGAGGGCCACATCGGCGATCACGGTCTGGCCGCGATAGCCCCGCACCGGCCGCTCGCCCTGCTCAGGGTCATGCCCGAGATCGCGGAGAGCCCCCAGCAGGGCCTGCCGGTCGCGCAGTTCTGTTTTGACGGTGCTGAAGTGGGACATCGGAGCGGCCTAAAAGAATCGGTGAATGTCAGGCAGAACGCTGTTGAACGCTCAGGGGGGTTGACACGGCCTGAGCCGCGGCCTGATAGGCCTCGGAGGTGGATCGACGCTGCTGCAGGGAACCAAGCTGCTGCTCGATCCACTCGGTGAGCTGCTCGCAGCCAGAGCCCTGGAGCCCTTCCACGAGCTCCTCGACCCGCCCATCGGTGCGAATGCGGAAGCGGATGGTGGTCTGGGCCATCCAGGCTCACTCAGGTGGTCGAATGTTAACCAGGTTCCCGAACCACTGAGGGGGCCACCTCAACGGATCAGGCCGTCTTCCACCAAGGTCTGAAGACGCTCCAGGACAGCCGGACGCTCCAGTTGCTCCAGGGCCACCCGTGCCTCATCCCGCACCGTGGAATCTCCGTCGTGCAGCATCACCGCCACCAGGGTCTCCACCAGCTCCCCCTGGCGCGGATCCACCAGGTGGTCGTAGAGACGCCCGAGCGACCAGGCACTGTTGCTGCGCACCACGGGCTCCGAATCGATGCGCAGGCTCACGAGCAACTGGGCGGCGGCCTGATCGGCCTTGGCGGCCCCACTGCCGCCCACGTCGGCCAGGGAGCCCGCCGCCCACAGCCGCACGGCCGCGATGTCGTTCTGCAGGGCCCGGATCAGGGGGTTGAGCACGGGGGAGTCGGAGTAATTGCCCAGGCTCCAGGCCACGGCCTTGCGCACGTAGCCGTTGCTGTCGTCCTGCAGCAGGGAGAGCAGCGGAGCCACGGCGCGGGGATCGGGGTTGCGGCCCAGGGCATAGACCGCACTCATCCGCAGGATCGGACAGCTGGCCTCCAGCAGGGGCAGCAGCAGCGGAATCGCCCGGGGATCGCGGTGTTCACAGAAGATGCGCAGCCCCTGCATCCGCTGGTCATGGTCACCGTTGAGCCACTGCAGTCCCAGATCACATTCGGCAGCAATGTCGGCCTCTGCGGGCTCGAGCGCATCAAGGTCTTCAAGTGGATCCCCCAGCAGCTCCTGGGCCAGCTCGCCGGCCAGCAGCTCTGGATCAAAGGCCAGCTCTGCCGGGCCGGAGGGGTAGGGGGGCAGGGATCCGCCGGGATCGGGATTGGGGTGGTCGGTCATGGCCCTCAGCCGATCGGAGCGGGGGCGGCCATGTCACCCGGCAGCCAGATCCTGGCACTCACGGCGAACAGCGCCAGGGCGAACAGCGCCACGATCACCAACGGCAGCAGAACAGTGCGCAGAAAGGAGGTCATCGAAGGGACGCCGCAGGAGTCGTTGGTGTGCCCATCATCTCAACCGAAGCGGCTCAGCGCAGCCGGGCGATCAGGGCTGGTCGGCGCCAGAGCCCCAGGCCGCCCAGCACCGCCGCCACCAGGGCGCCCCAGCCCCAGAGCTGCAGGTGCAGGAGGAACCCGCCGATGGACAGCAGGGCTCCGAACAGTACGGCGCAGCTGAGCACCAGCTTGCTGACCAGATCCAGCAGTGTTTCAGCTGGTTCCACGCCGGTGCGCTGGCGCCAGCGGCGCCAGCCCGGCCCGGCCGGCTGCACCTGAACCACGAAGCGCTCGAGCACCTCGGCTGATTCCGGCGGAGTCGACAACAGCACCACCACCCAGAGCACGGCCGTGAGCAAAGTGGTGACCAGAAGCCTCAGCCCGTAGTCCTCCACGCGCAACAGGGGCACGACGGAGGTGGCCATCCCCACCAGAAAACCCCCGACCATGGCGGCCAACTCGGCCGCGGCATTGATCCGCCACCAGAACCAGCGCAAGACCAGCACCACCCCGGGACCCGTGCCGATGGCGATCACGAGCCGGAACACCGTGCCGATGTTGCTGCTCATCAGCGCCGTGATCACCCCGAGCACCACCAGCAGCACCGAGGCCAGCTGACCCATGATCAGCAGTTCCCGCTGGCTGGCGGCAGGGCGGATGAAGCGTTGATAGAGGTCGTGGGTGAGGTAGCTGGCCCCCCAGTTCACCGCCGTGCTCACGGTGCTCATGAAGGCCGCAACAAGTGAAACCACCACAAGGCCGAGGGCCACCGGTGGCAGCAGCTTCACCGCCAGCAACGGATAGCTCTGCTCCCAGTCGGTCTGGTCAGGCAGCAGCACCACAGCCGCCAGGGCCACCAGGATCCAGGGCCAGCTGCGCAGCAGGTAGTTGACGCCAAGAAAAACCCAGCTGGCCTTGCGGGCCTCCGCCTCGTTGCGGGTGGCCAGCAGACGCTGGATGAACTCGCCGCCGCCGTCGCTGCGCCGGAAGCTCCACCACTGCAGGGCGATGTAGGCACTGAAGGTGCCCACGCTGATGCCGGCCGTGTCGATCCAGCGCAGCCGCCCCTCCTCCACCTGCCAGGGAACCATCGACAGCAGTTCAGGCCGATCGAGGGCCCGGAGGCTGGTGAGCAAGGCGTCCATCCCACCCGCCGCCTGCACGGCAGCCAGCGACACCGCCACGGCACCGGCGAGGGCCAGCACCAGCTGCAGCAGGTCGGTGACCACAACCGCCCAGAGCCCACCGGCCGCGGTGTAGATCAGCACCAGCAGACCGATCCCCCCCAGCAGCCACAACCGCTGCTCCGGGGTGGAGGCCAGGCCGAGGGCCTCGCTCACCTTGGCCATGGCCAGGAAGGCGTAGCCGATGCCGATGCAATTGATCGGCAAAGCGAACAGAAAAGCCTTGATGCCCCGCAGCCAGGCAGCGGTGGCACCGCCGTAGCGCAACTCCGTGAACGCCGCATCGGTGAGCACGCCACTGCGGCGCCAGAGCGGGGCGAAGACCACAGCCATGGCCACATGGGCCACACCGAAACTCCACCATTCCCAGTTGCCCGCCAGGCCACGCACGCCCACCAGTCCGGCCACGTAGAGCGGAGTGTCGACAGAAAAGGTGGTGGCCGCCATCGAGGCCCCGGCCATCCATCCGTTGAGTCGTCGACCCGCCACGAAGTAGTCGTCTTCGGAGTTGTTCCGGCGGGCCAGCCAGAGCCCCACCACCAGGCTCCCCACCAGGTAGGCGATCAGGATCAGCCAGTCGATCAGTTGCACAGGCAGCTCGGGAGAACGGGGGAGCGGCAGAGGCGCTCGGAAGCTGGGGCGATGGGCGACTCAGCCGGAATGGCGGCGCCTGAGCTGACCGCAGGCCGCATCTTCGTCGAGCCCGCGGCTGGCGCGCACGCTCACGGCTCCATGGCGCTCCTGCAAGACCCGCCGGAAGGCCTCGACCCGCTCCGGGCTGGGGCGCTGGAAGTCTTCCTCCTCGATCGGGTTGTAGGGGATCAGGTTCACGTGGCTCTGGAACCCGCGCAACAGGGCCGCGAGGGCCACCGCCTGGCGGGGGTGGTCATTGAGGCCCCCCAGCAGGATGTATTCGAAACTCACGCGCCGGCCGGTGATCTCCACATAGCGGCGGCAGTCGTGGAGCAGCGCCTGAAGGGGATAGGCATGGGCCGTGGGGATCAGCTGCTCGCGCAGGGCCTGGTCAGGGGCGTGCAGGCTCACCGCCAGGGTGAACTGGGCCCGACCGAGCCGCTCGAGGGCCCGTTCGGCCAGGGTGGGCAAGGTGCTGGGCACCCCCACGGTGCTGACCGTGATCCTGCGCTGAGCCATGCCCAGGTCGGTGCAGAGACAGTGAATCGCCGCCAGCACCGAATCGATCGTGAGCAGGGGTTCGCCCATGCCCATGAACACCACATGGCTGGGGCGACGGTCCATCACCTCTCGCACGCTCAGCACCTGATCGACGATTTCGTGAACCGCCAGGGAGCGCTGCAGGCCCCCCTTGCCGGTGGCACAGAAGCGGCAGGCCATGGGGCAGCCCACCTGACTGGACACACAGACCGTGAGGCGATCACGGGAGGGGATGCCCACCGTTTCCAGGGTGAGGCCGTCGGCCGTTCCCAGCAGCAGCTTGGTGGTCCCATCGCTGGCCACACTCCGTCGCAGTTCCCTGGAGCGGCCAAGCGGATCGCCACCGGCTCCGGAGGTTTCATGAGCGAGGCTCTGGCGCCAGGCCTTGGGCAGCACGCTGATCTCGGCCAGGCTGCGGGCACCCTTGGCGTAGATCCAGTCGTGAAGCTGGCGGCCGCGAAAGCCGGGCTGCCCCTGGCTGATGGCCCAGGCTTCCAGCTCACCCAGGCCGAGGCCGAGCAAGGGCACGGCCTGGGGCAGGGGGGCCGCGGTGGTCACGACCAGATCAGCAGGCCATGCCCGAGCCAGCGCTCAACGGCCACCAGGGCGATGAACCCAAGCATGGCCAGACGACCATTGAGCCGTTCGGTATGGGTGTGAAAGCCGAAGCGGGGAAGACGCCGCTTCGGAACCAGCGTGGGTTGCAGCAAGGGAATCAGTCCTCCGTGAGTAGACCCTCTTCCTGCAGACCCTCAACGGCTGCGGGATCGGGGATGAGCTCTTCCTCCAGGCCTTCCTCCTGGGTGGGCCTGGCGAAGGCCGCGAAGGAACTGGCGGCCGCCTCGATGCCCCGCTTGCTGCGGACCGCATCCAGCTCGTCCTCGGAAGGATCCTCCAGCACCGCCTTGGTGACAGGAGCCGCGGCGGGCATCTCCACGGTGTAGTCGGGGCGGAGGTTGGCCATGCGGCGGTAACCGCCGGCCTCCTCGTCGAGGATGTCGGGATGGGGACCGGCCTCCGCGCGGAGTTCCTCCTCGAAGCCACCGAAGCCTGTGCCGGCGGGGATCAGGCGGCCGATGATCACGTTCTCCTTGAGGCCGCGCAACCAGTCACTCTTGCCTTCGATCGCCGCTTCGGTGAGCACCCGGGTGGTCTCCTGGAAGCTGGCGGCGGAGATGAAGCTGTCGGTGTTGAGCGAGGCCTTGGTGATGCCCAGCAGCACCGGGGTGAACTCGGCGGGGGCGCCGCCGGTGATGGCCATCGCCTGGTTGACCTGCTCCACCTGACGCAGCTCGATCAGCTCACCGGGAAGAAGGGTGGTGTCGCCGGCATCCTCGATGCGGACCTTGCTGGTCATCTGACGCACGATCACCTCGATGTGCTTGTCATCGATGGTGACGCCCTGGGATTTGTAGACGTTCTGGACCTCCTGCACCATTCGGAACTGCAGCTTGGAGATGGCTTCCTGGGCCGCCTCCATCGAGGGTTTGCGCCCCCTGAGATCGTCGAAATAGCACTCCAGCAGTTCGTGGGGGTTGATCGGACCATCGGTGAGCATTTCACCGGCCGTCACCTGCTGACCGTCGTTGACCATCACGTTGCGCCCGAGCAGGATCGGGTACTCGGTGCTGACGTCGTCGTGCTCGATCACGGAGACGGTGATCGAGTCGTCGTCGTCGCCCTGCTTGATGTTGACGGTGCCGGATTTGCGGCAGAGCACCGCTGATTCCCGCGGCCGTCGGGCTTCAAGCAGCTCCTCGATGCGGGGGAGACCCTGGACGATATCCCCGGTTTTCTGGCGCTCGAACACCAGCAGCGCCAGGGCATCCCCGCGCTGAACCAGCTCCCCGTCGCGCACGTGCAGCACCGAATCGGGCGAGACCATGTAGGGACGGCCCAGCCGGATGGTGATCACGCTGTCTTCGATGGCCTCGACCTGGCCGCAGCAGGGGGATTCGACGCCGCTGGCAAGGGCCTCGCCATCCACCAGCCGTCGGCCCACGCTCACAGCAGGCTCGGCCCCGGCGGTGTCGAGCGCGATGGTGTCACCCTCGCGCTCGACGATCAGACGCCGCACAGGCTCTCCCTCCACGGGATCGGGCAGCTGAACAACGCCGTCCTCCTTGCAGAGGATCTGGGTGGTGGCGACCACATCGCCACTCTTCACGCTGGTGCCGTCCTCCACCTGCAGCTCGGTGTGGGTGGAGCCGTGGCTGGCGTCGGAGAGGGTGTCGCGGCGGACCAGCAGGGTTTCGAGAATCACCAGCTGCAGGCGCTCGATCGTCTTGGCCCGCTTGTCGGGGACCGCCTCCACATCCACCGTCATCTGAGGGGTGGTGTCGAAGGTGTCGAGGATCAGCTGGGTGCGCAGCAGTTCGACACCCTCCACGGACTTGATCAGTTCACCGTCCTTGAAGGTGAGGCGCTGGGTGGCTTTCAGCCCCATGGAGGGGCCGCCGTTCTGCTTGACGCTGGCCAGCTCGGGCAGGTGCGCCTGATCGGGAATGGGGTATTCCTCGACCGGACGGAGCAGCAGGGCACCACCTTCCGGAGTGTCGACGGCTTCGACAAAGACCATGGCGTCGGGGACCAGCCCCGGGGCGATCTCCTCGCCAGGATTGTGGAGGCGGCCATCTTCGCTGTAGCGGGCGTGGATCTTGCTGTCACTGACAAGATGCAGCGTTCCCGAGCGAACGATGATCTCGCGCAGGATGTCGTTCTTCTGGGTCACGGTCACGATCCCAGCGGTCTGGCTGAAGATGTCCTTGACCACTTCGGTGCCAGCCTCGATCCACTGACCGTCTTCGATCATCAACAGGGAGATGTCCTTGTTGATTTCGTGGGTTTCCTGGGGAATCCAGAGAACGGTGCCTCCTTTGGACACCTCATAGCCGTTCTTGGCGGAGCGGGCCTTCTTGATCGAGAGACCCGGGGCGTACTTGATCAGGCCCCCGGTCTGGGTGCGGAAACGGTCGTCGGCCAGCTCGGCGATCACCTCACCGCTGCCGATCTTGCTGCCCGGCTGGGTCTTGAGCAGGTAGCGGGTGTTGTCCTTGCCCTCCAGGTGCCAGATCTCTCCGGAATGGGTGGACTGCCCGAGCAGCTTGCAGTCCTTGAGGGTGAGGCTGGCGGTGACGATCTGAACTTCGCGGGAGTCGCCGGTGGAATCACGCAGCCGGACGGAACCGCCGTGCTCGCTGACAAGACGGCTCTCAGCCAGCACCTCGCCGGTGGTCACGGGGGTGTTGCCCCTGACCACGGGCTGTGCATTGGGGGGCAGGTTGTAGACATCGCCCGCCAGCACCCAGAGGCGACCCAGGCGCTGGGCCTTGAGGGTGATGTTGCCCTGACGGTCGGTGACCTCCCGGGGCTGGATGACATCCTCGTAGCGCACCTGGCCCGCCAGGTCGCAGATCACATCCTTGGTGGCCTTCTCCACGCTCTTCTTGACCGCGGCGCCCGCGGAAATCTGAGCCAGGACCATGTCGGCGGGCACAGCATCGCCCGTGGCCACAAACAACACGGAGCCGGAGGTGATGTCGAGCCGCTGGATCTTGCCCTTGCCGCTGGGTTTCACCTGAAGGGTGAAGTCGGTTTCAGCGAGCTGAGCCTCAACACCATGGGAGGTGCGGTGAGGCCGCACCCGGGCCTTGGCACCGAATTCGACCGTGCCCTCCACCGAGGAACGAACCACGCCGGTTTCTGCCGTGGACACACCACCCGTGTGGAAGGTGCGCATCGTCAGCTGGGTGCCAGGTTCGCCGATTGACTGGGCGGCGATGATGCCCACCGCTTCGCCCAGATCCACCAGCTCGTTGTGGGCCAGGGCCCAGCCGTAGCACTTGCGGCAGACCGATCGGGCCGCCTCGCAGGTGAGCGGTGAGCGCACCACAACGGTCTTCACACCAGCGGCCTCAATCCGCCTGGAGAGTTCAGGGTCGATCTGCCCGTCGCGGTCGACCAGCTGGGACCCATCGGAGCCCACCACAGGCTCAGCCGCCAGACGTCCCACCAGCTTGGCGAAGAATCGTCCCTTCTCATCAGCATGGATCGGGATGCCGCGGGTGGTGCCGCAGTCGTCCTCACGCACGATCACGTCCTGGGCGACGTCCACCAGGCGACGGGTGAGGTAGCCGGAGTCGGCGGTGCGCAGGGCCGTGTCCACCAGTCCCTTGCGGGCGCCGTAGGAGGAGATCACGTATTCGGTGACCGTGAGCCCCTCGCGGAAGTTGGTGCGGATCGGCAGGTCGATGATCTCCCCCTGGGGGTTGGCCATCAGGCCGCGCATGCCCACCAGCTGACGCACCTGGGACATGTTCCCCCGGGCGCCGGAGTTGGCCATCATCCAGACCGAGTTGAGCGGGTCGTTCTCGTTGAAGTTCTTCTTGACTTCCTCCACCAGCCGTTCATTGGTTTCGGTCCAGGTGTCGATCACCTTGGTGTGCCGCTCCACCTCGGTGATTTCCCCCAGCCGGTAGCGCTCCTCGGTGTCGGTGATCTGCTGCTCGGCTTCCTGGAGCAGACGGGCCTTCTCGAAGGGAATGCGCAGATCTTCCACGGAGATCGAGACCGCGGCCTGGGTGGCGTAGTGGAACCCGAGGTCCTTGAGGTCGTCGGCCATCGAGGCCGTGGCAGCCGTGCCGTGGTGCTTGTAAGACCAGGCCACAAGATTGCGCAGGGCTTTCTTGTCGATCTCCCGGTTGCGGAAACGGGGCGCTTCCTTGCTCAGGGGAGCACGACGGTCCTGGGCGTTGGGCTTGGAGGGGGTGGTGGTCATGTCAGCGAGCGAAAAGGAAGACCGAAAAAGGAAACCTGGAGCACCAGGGGAAGATGACGACGTGCTGCAGAAGGTCAGCTCAGCTGGTAGCCACCGCGTCGATGATCGTTCTGTTCATCACCACACGTCCCACGGTTGTGAGCAGATAACGGGTGATCAGGGCACCGTCTTCATCGAAACGGTCGCGACGGTACTTCCACTGCTCGATGCGCGTGCCGTCGCTGAGGGCCTCCTCATGGACGGGGGCCTCACCCTCGTCATCGTCATCGACCTCGCCGATGAATCGCACCCAGACCCACTCGTGCAGATCGAGGTGATTCTCCTCGAAGGCATTGATCACGTCATTGAGGCCGGCGAAGGTGCGGCTGCGGTCGCCGAAGTCGGGTTTGGATTCCTTGCGATCCACCGCGGTGAGGTAATAGATGCCCAGCACCATGTCCTGGGAGGGGGTGATGATCGGCTCGCCGGTGGCGGGCGAAAGAATGTTGTTGCTGGCCAGCATCAGCATGCGTGCCTCCGTCTGGGCCTCGATCGCCAGAGGCACGTGCACGGCCATCTGGTCACCGTCGAAGTCGGCGTTGAAGGCTGGGCAGACCAGGGGATGGAGCTGAATGGCCCGACCATCCACCAGTTTCGGCTCGAAGGCCTGAATGCCGAGGCGGTGCAGGGTGGGAGCCCGGTTGAGCATGATCGGGTGGCCTTCGATCACCTCCTGAAGCACCTGCATCACCTCATCATCAGCGCGCTGAATCAGCTTCTTGGCGGCCTTGATGTTGTTGACGATGTTCTGGCGGATCAGCCGGTGAATCACAAATGGCTGGAACAGTTCGATGGCCATTTCCTTGGGAAGGCCACACTGGTGCATCTTCAACTTGGGGCCCACCACAATCACGGAACGACCGGAGTAGTCGACCCGCTTGCCGAGGAGGTTCTGGCGGAAGCGGCCCTGTTTGCCCTCGATGATGTCGCTGAGCGACTTGAGCGGCCGGTTGTTGGCGCCCACAACGGTGCGTCCACGGCGGCCGTTGTCGATCAGGGCATCAACCGCCTCCTGCAGCATCCGCTTCTCGTTGCGGACGATGATTTCGGGAGCAAGGATCTCCTGCAGCCGCGCCAGACGGTTGTTGCGGTTGATCACCCGGCGGTAAAGGTCGTTGAGATCGCTGGTGGCGAAACGGCCGCCGTCGAGCTGCACCATCGGGCGGAGATCGGGGGGGATCACCGGGATGGCATCGAGCACCATCCAGTCGGGACGAGCATCGGTGGCGATGAAGTTATCGATCACGCGAAGGCGCTTGATCAGCTTGGCCCGCTTCTGACCCTTGCTGCCGGCGATATCCTCACGCAACTGCTCGGCAATCTCGGTGAGGTTGAGATCTTCGAGCAGACGCTTGAGCGCTTCAGCCCCGATGCCCACCTCAGGCTCATTTTCTATCTCTGAATCTTCCGCATAGATCTGGTCCTCGATCTCCAGCCACTCATCCTCGGTGAGGAGTTGCTTGTAGGTGAGGTCCTTGTGGTCGCCCGGCTCGAGCACCACATAGCAGTTGAAGTAAACAATCTGCTCCACATCCCGCAGGGGCATGTCGAGCAGGATGGCCACATAACTGGGGATTCCCTTCAGGTACCACACGTGGGAAACGGGAGCCGCCAGCTTGATGAAGCCCATGCGATGGCGCCGCACCCTGCTTTCGGTGACCTCAACACCGCAGCGCTCGCAGACGATGCCGCGGTGACGCACCCGCTTGTACTTGCCGCAATGGCACTCCCAGTCTTTGGAAGGTCCGAAGATCTTCTCGCAGAAAAGCCCGTCCATCTCGGGCTTGAGCGTGCGGTAGTTGATCGTTTCGGGCTTGGTGACTTCACCAACCACCTGTCCATTGGGCAGGGTCCGCTGACCCCACTGCATGATCCGCTCCGGCGAGGCCAGGGTGATCTTGACGTAGTCGAAGTAGTTCTCGGTGCGGAGGTTGCTGTTGGTCATGGCCGAAGGGCGCGCGGACGTCGAAAGAAACTGTGAGGCTCAGGAAATGGATTCAATCGTCGTCGTAATCCGCGACGCCGAGGGATTCATAGGTGGGGCGGTTAGGGGTGCTGCGGCGAGGATTGACGTCCTGCATCAGATCAACCTCAGCGCCGTCATCGGTGTAGACAGCGATGTCCAGGCCCAGCGACTGCAATTCGCGCATCAGCACCTTGAAGGACTCCGGTGTACCGGGACGGGGAATCGGCTTGCCCTTGACGATGGCGTTGAGGGCCTCGTTGCGGCCCTGCATGTCGTCGGACTTGACGGTGAGCAGCTCCTGAAGGGTATAGGCGGCCCCATAGGCCTCGAGGGCCCAGACCTCCATCTCGCCCAGGCGCTGTCCACCCTGCTGTGCCTTGCCGCCCAGGGGCTGCTGGGTGACCAGCGAGTAAGGGCCGGTGGAGCGCGCGTGGATCTTGTCGTCCACCAGGTGGACAAGCTTGAGAATGTGGGCGTAGCCAACGGTGACCGGCTGATCAAACGGTTCGCCCGTGCGTCCGTCGATCAACTGGATCTTGCCGGGATTCTCCGGGTCATAGACCCAGTCTTTACCTGGCTCGCTGGCGGCCTCCTCGAGATACTTCTGAACGGTGTTCTTGGAGGTTTCGTTGCCGTGCATCTCATCGAACGGCACCACCTTGACCCGGCAGCCCAGGTGAGACGCTGCCCAGCCCATCAGGCACTCGAACACCTGCCCCACATTCATCCGTGAGGGAACCCCCAGTGGATTGAGGACAATATCGATCGGAGAACCATCCGGCAGATAAGGCATGTCCTCGCGAGGAAGGATGCGACTGATGATGCCCTTGTTGCCATGACGGCCGGCCATCTTGTCGCCGACCTGAATCTTGCGACGCTGGGCCACATAGACCCGCACAACCATGTTCGCCCCCGGCGGCAGCTCATCTCCCTGCTCGCGGGTGTAGATCCGGACATCCACCACCCGGCCGCGCTCGGTGCTGGGAACCCTCAGGGAGTTGTCGCGCACGTCGCGGGCCTTCTCACCAAAGATCGCCCGCAGCAGCTTCTCTTCCGGTGGCTGATCCGACTCGCCCTTGGGCGTGACCTTGCCCACCAGGATGTCTCCGGATTCGACATAGGCACCGATCCGGATGATGCCCATCTCATCGAGGTTCCCCAGGCTCTCTTCAGCCACATTGGGAATCTCGCGCGTGATCTCCTCAGGACCGAGCTTGGTCTGGCGGGCTTCGATCTCATACTTCTCGATGTGCACCGAGGTGTAGAGGTCGTCCTGGACGAGGCGCTCGCTCACCAGGATGGCATCCTCGTAGTTGTAGCCCTCCCAGGGCATGTAGGCAATCAGGACATTCTGGCCCAGAGCGATCTCTCCGCCTTCGCAGGCTGAGCCATTGGCCAGCACCTGACCGGCGATCACCGGATCGCCCTGGCTGACGATCGGTCGCTGGTTGAGGCAGGTGTCCTGGTTGGAGCGCTGGTACTTCTGGAGATGATGAATGTGATCCGTGTCGTGCTCATCGCGGATCACGATCGCTGTGGCATCCACGAAGGTGACGGTGCCATTGACCCGGGTGATTGGAACCATGCCCGAGTCGCGGGCGACCTGGGTTTCCAGACCGGTTCCCACCAGAGGCCGCTCAGGCCGCAGCAGGGGGACGGCCTGACGTTGCATGTTCGAGCCCATCAGAGCCCTGTTGGCGTCGTCGTGCTCGAGGAAGGGGATCAACGAGGTGGCCACGGAGATCACCTGAACAGGTGAGAGCTGGACGTAGTCGACCTGCTCCGGCGGCACCGTCTCGAAGTCCTGGCGGTAGCGGACGGGAATCAGCTCGGCCAGGATGCGACCGTCGGCGTCGGTGGCCACATCGCCTGGCGCGACGCGGCACTCGTCCTCGAGGTCGGCGGAGAGATAGATCGGATCGCCCTGCTTGTGGACGATGCCGTGCTCCACCTTCCAGAAGGGGGTTTCGATGAAACCGTATTCATTGACGCGGGCGTGGGTGGCCAGCGAACCGATCAGGCCGGCATTGGGGCCCTCGGGAGTCTCGATCGGGCAGATGCGCCCGTAGTGGGAGGGGTGAATGTCGCGCACGGCAAAACCAGCCCGCTCGCGGGTGAGGCCGCCTGGGCCCAGGGCACTGATGCGCCGCTTGTGGGTGAGTTCCGCCAGAGGGTTGGTCTGGTCCATGAACTGGCTGAGCTGGCTGGAGCCGAAGAACTCCTTGATCGCCGCCACCAGGGGCTTGGGGTTGACCAGCTGCGCGGGGGTGAGCGATTCGGTCTCACCGACCGTCATGCGCTCCTTGATGATCCGCTCCAGCCGGTTGAGGCCGACCCTGACCTGGTTCTGAAGAAGTTCTCCAACCGAGCGCACCCGTCGGTTGCCGAGGTGATCGATGTCGTCGAGAGAGGCCCCGCCCACATCAAGCTCGAGATTGATCAGGTAATCGATCGTGGAGAGCACATCCTCAGCCGTGAGGGTGCGCACCGCATCGGGGATGGTGAGCCGCAGCTTCTTGTTGATCTTGTAGCGGCCGACGCGGCCGAGGTCGTAGCGCTTCGGATCGAAGAAGCGGCTGTGCAGCAGCTGCTGGCCACCACTTACGGAGGGCGGTTCGCCGGGTCGGAGCTTCTTGTAGAGCTCAAGCAGAGCCTGATCCTCTGATGAGATGCCTTCGTCGTTGGCGGCTTCGATCGACTTGCGGTAGTACTCCGGGTGGCGCAACTTGTCGAGGACATCGTTGTCGGAGAGCCCGATCGCCCGCATCAACACATGGGCGTTGATTTTGCGGGTTTTGTCGACGCGAACGTGGAGCAGATCGTTTTTGTCGGTTTCGAACTTGAGCCAGGCCCCCCGGTTCGGGATCAGGCTGGCGTTGAAGGTTTTGCGCCCGTTTTTATCCTGCTCATCCTTGAAATAGACGCCCGGGCTGCGCACGATCTGGTTGACGATCACCCGCTCAGCACCGTTGATGATAAAGGTGCCGCGCTCGGTCATCAGCGGCAACTCGCCGATGAAGACTTCCTGCTCCTTGATTTCACCGGTTTCTTTGTTGACCAGCCGGCAGGTGACGTACATCTGCGAGGCAAAGGTGGCGTCGCGACGCTTGGCCTCTTCCACATCGTGACGGGGCCGCTTCAGCCGGTACTCCGTGCCCACGAAATGGAGCTCCAGCTTGCCTGTGTAGTCGGTGATCGGGGAAAAGCTGTCGAGCTCCTCAATCAGACCCTTCTCCAGGAACCACTTGAAACTCGCCCGTTGCACCTCGACCAGATCGGGCAGGTAGGTGACGGTCTTGGCGACCTGAATCGCGCTGCTCATGCGGGGACCTGCAGGAACGGGTGAAAAGGTGGATGGGGTGCGAAGGCGGGAACACGCCTCACGCTCAGGGCTGCCGCAAGGACAACCGAAGGCACGGCAGGGCAGCCCCACAGAAATGGGACGGCTCTGCCGTGTTCACGCTGATGAATCTCGAATCGGAGCTGCCGATCTAGACAATGGAGCTTTCAAGCTGCCAGGCCAATAAAACATCATACACTATTGGCTGAGATGGTCTGAGGAAGCCCGAAAAGGCGTACCGCATTTCCTGTGGACTCCGCCGCCACCTGCTCCAGCGGCTGCTGCCTGAGTTCGGCCACACGGCTGGCCACCGCCGCCACGAAAGCCGGTTCGTTGCGCTTCCCCCGCCTGGGAACAGGGGCCAGGAAGGGGCAGTCGGTCTCGATCAGGTAACGATCCGCCGGGACCTGACGGGCACAGGCGTGGGTGTCGAGCGCCTTGTGGAAGGTGACCGTTCCGCTGAAGCTGATGTACAGCCCCAGATCCAGAAAGGCCGCCATCTCCTGAGGAGTGCCGCCCCAGCAGTGCATCACCCCCCGGGGGCAGCGCCCCTCAGCCTGACGCTGGCGCAACTCCTCCAGCATCGGTTCGGCGGCATCCCGGCAATGGACGATCACCGGTAGATCCAGCTCAACCGCCAGATCGAGCTGGGGGCGCAGAACCTCCAACTGGTGCTCGAGGTTGGTGTCACGGAAGAGATCCAGACCCAGCTCCCCGATGGCCACCACCCGCTCGTCATCGAGGGCGGCCCGGCGCAGCACAGCCTGGGTGGTGGCCCCCCAGTGCTCCGTGTCGAGGGGATGCACCCCCACCGAGTAACGAAGCTCGGGGAAGCGATCGGCCAGACGACGGATCGGCGCAATCTGGGAAGGCTCTACACAGGCATGCAGGAGTGCAACCACTCCGGCCTCACGCCAGCGTTCAGCAACCGAATCGAGATCGGCCTCGAAGGTGCTGAACACCACATGGCAGTGGGAATCCACCAGCGCCGAGGGCGCTGGGGCCGCGGAAGGCGAGGGTTTGGCGTGCATCGGGACCGCGCGCCGCTCAGGCGTTGCCGGCAACGGGCTCGATGGCCTGCTTGACGGCTGTGCTCAGACGCGACTTCTGATTGGCTCCGGTGTTGCGGTGGATCACCCCGCGCTTGACGGCCTTGTCGATTTTGCTGTAGGCGGCGTTGAGGCTGGCCTGCACGGCCGTCTTGGTGTCCTCGCCGGGCTCCTGGCTGTAGGCGTTCACGGCCGTGAAGCAGCGCTTCATCAAGGTGCGCACCGCAGCCTTGTAGGTGCGGTTCTGCAGCCAGTTGCGCTCGGCAATCAGGATGCGCTTCTTCGAAGACTTGTTATTGGCCACAGGCGGATTCAGCGCTGATTCAGCAGTTGTCGATCCTACCCTCACAGCCTCACCGGGTGTTCAGCCAGCTCTAGCCTGGGTTGCTGACTCCTCGGCGCCGCTTGCCGCCACCGCCTTCCCCCGTGCCGAACACCCTGAGCAATCCCGCACCAGCCCTGGCCCTCGACGTTCTGAAGGACCTCGATGCGGCCGCGGCCAGGCTCGAGAGGATTGCCGGCCGCACCAGCGGCGCGGCCAGCCTTGAGGAAAGCGCCCGCGTGGAAGCCATCCTCGAGCAGGTCAAACGGCAGGGCGACCATGCCCTTCTGGAGCTGAGCGAGCGGTTCGACGGCATCCGTCCGGATCCCCTGCGCCTGCCCCGCGAGGAGCTGGCCCGCGCCTGGAAGGAGTGTCCCTCCGACCTGCGCAGCGCCCTGGAGCTGGCCCACAGGCGCATCCTCGATTTCCATCAGCGCCAGAAGCCCAGCGACCTTTCGGTGACCGGAGTGCATGGCGAGAAGCTGGGCCGACGGTGGCGTCCCGTGGCCAAAGCGGGCCTCTACATCCCCGGCGGCCGTGCCTCCTACCCCAGCACCGTGCTGATGAACGCGGTCCCCGCGCGGGTGGCCGGAGTCAAACACGTGGTGATGGTGACGCCTCCAGGCCCGCAGGGACAACCTGATCCCACGGTGCTGGCAGCCGCCCACCTCGCCGGGGTCGAGGAGGTCTACCGGGTGGGCGGGGCCCAGGCGATCGGCGCGCTGGCCTACGGCACTGAATCCATCCCGCGCGTGGATGTGATCAGCGGCCCCGGAAATCTCTACGTGACCCTGGCCAAGAAAGCCGTTTATGGCCAGGTGGCGATTGACTCCCTGGCCGGCCCCAGTGAAGTGCTGGTGATCGCCGACCAGAGTGCCGATCCGGATCACGTGGCCGCGGATCTGCTGGCCCAGGCCGAGCACGACCCCATGGCGGCGGCGATCCTGCTCACCACCAGCGCGGCCCTGGCGGAGTCCGTCCCCCGGGCCCTTGAGCAGCAACTGCGCCACCACCCCCGAGCCGAATTGTGCCGGGAAGCTCTGGAAGCCTGGGGGCTGATCGTGGTCTGCCCCTCCCTGGAGGATGCCGCCCGCCTGAGCGACCACTTCGCGCCTGAGCATCTGGAGCTGCTGGTGGAACGGCCTGAGCCCCTGGCGGGGCGCATCGAGAATGCCGGAGCCATCTTCATCGGCGCCTGGAGTCCCGAAGCCGTGGGTGATTACCTGGCCGGGCCCAACCACACCCTGCCCACCTCAGGCACCGCCCGCTTCTCGGGTGCCCTGAGCGTGGAGACTTTCATGCGCCACACCAGCCTGATCGCCTTCAACCGCCAGGCGCTGGAGGCCACAGGACCTGCAGTGATCACCCTGGCCGAGAGCGAAGGGCTCCACAGCCACGCCGATTCGGTGCGTCGCCGGCTCGACTGAGCCGATCAGGCCCGCTCCAGATCCCGCACCCGGGGCTCCCCGTCAACGATCTCGCCCACGAGCACCTGATCGGTGAGCCCCACGAACAAACCATTCTCCAGCACCCCCGGCAGGTTGTTGATGGCCTGCTCCAGGGCCACCGGATCAGCGATGCCGCCGGCCAGCTTGAGATCGAGCACGAGGTTGCCCTGGTCGGTGACCACCGGGCCTGCCTTGCGCACCGCCATGCGCAGCTCCCCAGCGGCGCCCATCGCCTCCAGTTGAGCCTTCACCTGGCGCCAGGCGCCGGGCAGCACCTCCACCGGGAGCAGGAACTCCAGATTGAGGCGCTTCACCAGTTTGCTGGAATCCACGACCACCACGAAGCGATCGGCCCGGCGGGCCACCAGTTTCTCCTGCACGTGGCAGGCACCTCCTCCTTTGATCAACTGGAAGGCGGGGTCGACCTCATCGGCCCCGTCGATCGCCAGGTCGATGCGGGAGACGGCATTGAGGCTCTGCAGGGGGATGCCCAGCTCTGCGGCCAGCACCTCGCCCTGGAATGAGGTGGGCACGCCTGTGATCTCGCTGAGCTCACGCCGCTGCAGGCGGGCGCCGAGTTCACGGATCATCAACGCTGCGGTGGAACCGGAGCCGAGCCCGAGCACCATGCCGTCGCGGATCTGATCGACGGCGGCGGTGGCCACAGCCAGCTTCATCCGGTCCTGCAGCTCGGCCATCGGGTTGAAACAAGGGGTGAGACCGTAGCAAGCAGAAGGCTGAAGGCCTGCGGAATCCAGGTGTCGCCGGGCTGCTCAGGAGGCCCGCGGCAGCGCGGCGGGGCGGATCGAGAGCTGCAGTTCCCGGTTGCCGCGCACCACCTTCAGACGCAGGTCCTCGCCCACCCTGGAGGCCTCGACCCGCTGCAGCAGGGAGGCGGGATCGGCCACGGGCTGATCGGCCGCCGCCACCACCAGGTCGCCACGGCGCAGCCCGGCGTTTTCAGCTGGGCTGCCCTGGAGCACCCGCTGAACCAGGGCACCATCGCGCTCCGGCAACTGCAGCACCGCATCCGGGTCGCGGTTGTTCTCGCGGGCACGGCGGGCCGTGAGCGGCACCAGCTGCAGCCCCAGGTAGGGGTGAACCACATCGGCGCCGGTGCGCAGCTGATCCGCCACGCCCCGGGCCAAGTTGATCGGGATGGCAAAGCCGAGTCCAGCACCCGGACCGGAGCGAACCAGGGTATTGATGCCGATCACATCACCGGCCGCATTGATCAGGGGACCCCCGGAATTGCCCGGGTTGATGGCGGCGTCGGTCTGAATCAGGTCGAGCCGCTTGTCGGCGAAACCAAGGCTGTTGATGTTGCGGTGCAGGCTGCTGACAATGCCGAGGGTGACCGTGCGCTCGAGGCCATAGGGACTGCCCAGGGCGATGGCCCAGTCGCCCACCTCCAGGGATTCGGAATTCCCCAGGGGAGCGGCCTGGAGGCCGCGGGGAGCTTTGATGCGCACCACCGCAAGGTCGGTGACGGGATCAGCACCCACCACGCTGCCATCGAGATGGCGCCCATCAGCCAGGGTGACCTCCACCTGATCGACGCGGTCGACCACATGGGCGTTGGTGAGGACCAGTCCAGCGGCGTCGATCACCACGCCGGAGCCCTGGCCACGCTCGCGGCTGCTGCCGGCGGGGTCGCCGAACAGATCACGCAGCAGCGGATCGAGCATCGCTGGATCGAAGGCCTGACGGGGAACCTCTCGCTCGGTGTCAATGCGAACCACGGCCGGGCTGACCCGGCGGGCTGCCTGGGCCACGAAATTGTGGGCTGGTGCCAACGGAGGTGTCGACGTGTCGGCAACAGCTGCGGCAGCGGCAACGGCAACAGGGGCCGCAGGAGACTCGGGCGTGAGCGCCAGGGCCCGAGCGGGCGCCAGGCTCAGGCTGATCACCAGCAGCAGCGCCAACCAGCAGCTCCGATCGACCCGTGCCCGCCATGAAGAGGGAGCCGGGGGCAGGAGGTGAAAGTTGGTGAAGCTGGCCATGGACACGAGATTAGGTGGCTGAATGGGTCGCCGCCGTCTCCGGACAGGGCGACCAGCGCAGCAACCTGTGGCTCCAGTTGCCATCCCTGTGGAGCTCCAGCAGGCGCCCGCCGGGATCAAGGGGACGCCCCAGAGGGCAGGGTTGCACCGCCTCGAAGGCGCAGAGGGTGGACGGGCAAGCCAGCACGGGAATGGCCGGCTCACCGGCTAGCAGCCCCTGCCAGTGCTGATGGACGTGGCCGCAGAGCACGATCACCGGTGCGCTGGCCTCGGCGAGGACACCGGCCAGCTGGGCCCCATCCCGCAGCCCGATCGCATCGAAGAGCGGGGAGCCGATCGGCAGCGGCGGATGGTGCACCATCACAAGGGTGGGAGCCTGCCGGCGGAGCAGGCACTGACGCAACCAGGCCAGCTGCGGAGCGCCGAGCCAGCCCCCCGTATCGCCGCACCGGTGGCTGGAGAGCAGCAGCAGGCGCCAGGGGCCCATTCGGAGCTCAGCGGGCGCCAGCACGGCCTGACAACCGAGCACCGCCTGCAGCAGGAGCGGGTGATCGTGGTTCCCCGGCAGCAGCGCCAGGGGAAGGCCGGTGGCGGTGAGCAGGGTTCGGAGATGGACGTAGCCACCCCAGCTCTCGTCCTGGCAGAGATCACCGCTGATCAGCAGCAGATCCGGCGGAGCACCAACGGCGTCGAAGGCCTGAAGGAGACTGTGACGCAGTTGCTTGAAGGGAGTACGCCCCCTGTAGCGACCCTGTTGCTGGCGCAGCAGGTGGGGATCGCTGAGCTGCAACACCCTCAGGGGCTCTGAACCGGAGCAGGGAGCCCCTGCATCCGGCTGACTCGGGACCCACTCTTGAAGGGGTCGCAACAGAAGGGGCCACAGATGGGGGCCTTCACACTAAGTTGCCGCAACAGCGCTGCCAGCCCATGGCCTCGATCCCTCCCGGCACCCGTGTGCGATGCGCTCTCTGCCAGGTGGAGATCCAAGGCATGGTGGGCGGAGAGGACCAGGTGCTCTTCAGTCAGGGCGCCCCTGGAACCCGCGCCAAGCTCTGGGCCAGGGTCTGCCAGTACGTCAGGGAACCCCAACGCTGCCTCAACCAGGACCAGGACAAACGGGGCGAGGTCGGCCCCGACGACTTCTACGGCGAAGCCCCCAGCCTGGGCCTGTTCGACGCACCCGGCGGGGCCCAGCCCCCGGCCTGAGCGGGGTCATCCAGACCGGCTTGTAGGGTGAAGGTCATGCCCGGCGGGCATCATCCTGGTTCTCGAGAGCGGCTTTCGGCCGGCCTCGATGGCAGGGGCAGTTCACTGCAGTGGCCGGTCGGGCGTCCGACCCGATTCCACCCCTGCTGGTGCCCCATCCACTGATCCCCGAACTGGAGCGTCTGGTCACCCCGTTGGCGGAGGCTTCCGGCCTCGAGCTGAAGGGGGTCGAGATCCAGGCCCACAGGGTGCCCCTGGCACTGGTGGTCCAGATCCGTCATGCCGATGGTCGGGACGTCAACCTCGATGACTGCGCCGCCTTCAGCGGGGTGCTCGGCGAGGCCATGGAAACGAGCACGCTGATGCCCTCGGCCTATGTTCTGGAGATCAGCAGCCCGGGGATCGGCGAGGAGCTCCTCGAGGACCGTGATTTCCACAGTTTCCGTGGGTTCCCGGTCGCTGTGCGCTTGCGGGATGCCAAAGGCCTGGAGACCACCCGCGAAGGCCTCCTGCTGGAACGGGACGAGGAGCACGTCCAGCTCAACCAGCGCGGCCGCATCCGTCGCCTTTCCCGCGCCGATGTGATCTCCGTCTGCCTGGTCACCCCCAGGGACTGACCCCGTCACTCTCCTCCTCCGCCCCCACCCCCCACCACCGCCCCTTTGACCCGATGGCACTCGTTCTCCTCCCCGGTCTGCAGAACCTGATCGAGGACATCAGTGAGGAGAAGAAGCTTCCGACCCAGGTGGTGGAAGCCGCCTTGCGCGAAGCGCTGCTGAAGGGCTACGAGCGCTACCGCCGAACCCTTTATCTCGGCATCAGCGAAGACCCCTTCGAGGAGGACTACTTCAGCAATTTCGATGTGGCCCTCGACCTCGACGAGGAGGGCTACAGGGTGTTGGCCAGCAAGATCATCGTGGAGGAGGTGGAGAGCGACGACCACCAGATCGCCCTCTCCGAAGTGCAGCAGGTGGCCGAGGACGCCCAGATCGGGGACACCGTGGTGCTGGATGTCACCCCCGAGAAAGACGATTTCGGCCGCATGGCCGCCTCCACCACCAAGCAGGTGCTGGCCCAGAAGCTGCGGGATCAGCAGCGCCGGATGATCCAGGAGGAGTTCGCCGATCTGGAGGATCCTGTGCTCACGGCCCGGGTGATCCGCTTCGAGCGCCAGTCGATCATCATGGCCGTCAGTTCCGGTCTGGGCCGGCCGGAAGTGGAAGCGGAGCTGCCTCGCCGCGACCAGCTCCCCAATGACAACTACCGGGCCAACGCCACCTTCAAGGTGTTCCTCAAGGAGGTGAGCGAGGTGCCCCGCCGCGGACCCCAGCTGTTCGTCTCCCGGGCCAATGCCGGTCTGGTGGTGTACCTGTTCGAGAACGAGGTGCCTGAAATTCAGGAGGGCTCAGTGCGGATCGTGGCGGTCGCCCGTGAAGCCAATCCCCCATCTCGGGCCGTTGGCCCTCGCACCAAGGTGGCCGTCGACAGCGTCGAGCGGGAGGTGGACCCCGTGGGCGCCTGCATCGGAGCCCGCGGCTCCCGGATCCAGCAGGTGGTCAACGAGCTGCGGGGCGAGAAGATCGATGTGATCCGCTGGTCGCCCGATCCGGGTCAGTATCTGGCCAATTCCCTCAGCCCCGCCCGCGTGGAGATGGTGCGCCTGGTGGATCCGGAAGGGCAACACGCCCATGTGCTGGTTCCCCCCGACCAGCTGAGTCTGGCGATCGGCCGTGAAGGCCAGAACGTACGCCTGGCGGCACGTCTCACCGGCTGGAAGATCGACATCAAGAACGCGGCCGAGTACGACCAGGTGAGTGAGGACGCCCGGGCGGCCGAACTGATTGCCCTGCGGGAGGAGGACGAGCGGCAGCAGGCCGAGGCCGAAGCCCGCCTGGCGGTGGAGCAGGCCGCCCGGGCCGAGGAGGATGCCCGCCTGCGTGAGCTGTATCCCCTCCCGGAAGATGAGGAGGGCTACGACAGCTACGACGAAGCTGGGGAACCCGAACCCGAACCCGAACCCGAATCCGAGACCGAGGTGGCCGCGGCGGAGCCGGAGGCCGAAGCCACCGTGGATGTGCGGTGAGCGAGCGCATCGTGCTGCGGCGCTGCGTATCGTGCCGTGAGCTCCGTGACCGCCGTCTGCTCTGTCGGATCATCCGCCAGAACCGTGACGGCGTGGTTCTCGAGGTGGCCTCCCCCAGGGCCATGGGCCGCTCGGCCTATGTCTGCCCCTCCCCCAGCTGCATCGAGGAAGCCAGGCGGCGCAAACGCCTCCAGCGCTCCCTGCGCTGTCCGGTGTCGGATTCCATCTACACGGCACTGGACCAACGGCTGCACGAGTCACGCGCTGCAGCCTCTGAGGCAAGATGAACAGTGGCCGCACCGCGCGTGGGGCCCGGCGGCACCCGGTGCCCCGACCGATCGGAGACCTGAATGACCAGCAGCGGCAAAGTCAGAATTTATGAGCTGTCCCGGGACCTGGGCCTGGAGAACAAGGACGTGCTCGACGCCGCCGAGAAGCTGTCCATTGCGGTCAAGAGCCACAGCAGCTCCATCAGCGATGGCGAGGCCGAGCGCATCCGCAGCCTGATCACCACCCATGGCAACGGTGGCAGGGCCCCGGAGGCTCAGCCCAGCCGGCCCACCCCGGCGGCCGGCGAGCCCGGCAAAGCCATTCTTTCCCTGAAGAAAGCCGCTCCTGCCGCGCCCACCCCACCGGCTGGTGCCAGCGGAGGGGCCAAGCCCTCCATCACCAAGCCTGCAATCGTCAAGCCCCCCATCGCCAAGCCGGTCTCCAGGCCTGAGAGCGTCGCTCAGCCCCCAGCCGCCGGATCAGCGAAGGCCCAGCCGGCGGCCCCCAGAACCTCCCCGCCGAAACCGGCGGCCCCAACACCTCCCGCCCCCCAGGCGCCGGTCGTGAGGAAAGTGGTGCCCCAGGCCAACCGCCAGGCCCCCGGCTCCCCCACCCCAGCCCGGCCCGGGGCGCCAGCCAAACCTGCCCCTGTGAAAGCCCCGGCCAAACCGGTGGGAGCCCCAGCCCGGCCACCGGCCCCTCCGGTGAGCAAGCCCGAGCCGCCCCAGGTTCGCAAGCCGGAATCGGCTGCCCCAACCAGCCCCAGGCCCGCCACCAGTCCCAGGCCCGTGCCCAGGGGGAGTGCGCCTGCCCCCACCCGGCCTGCCACCTCCCAACGCCCCGGCGCCCCGGCGCCCGTCCGCAATCCCGGCGGGTCCGGGGCCGGCCGCCCTCAGCTGGTGGGTCGCCCCCAGTCCGGCCAGCCCGGCAGCAGCAACCGTCCGGCACCACCGTCGGGACGGCCGGCCCTGAGCCAGCGGCCGGCGGGCGCTCCCCAGCGCCCCACCCCCCAGGTGAGCCGTCCCACCCAGGCCCGCAGCCCCCTGGAGCTGGTGGGCAAACCGATCCGACGGGACGCCGCAGGTCCCGGGAGCACCGGCCGCCCCGGAGCCCCCATCCGCCCCGGCATGCCCCAGGGCATGCGCAAACCGGTGGCGCCAGGCGAGCTGATGCAGCTTCAGAAGCCCGGCAACCGCCCAACCGCCGCCCCACCCCGTCGGCCGGAACGTGGCGAAGGAACGGCTGATGCGAACCGGCCGACGGCCACCCCACCGTCAGCGCCGAGGCGCCCGGCATTCCGCACACCCCAGGCCGCCGGGCCGGGGCGTGCACGCCGTCCGGAATGGGACGACAGCGCCAAGCTGGAGGCCCTGCGCAGCAAGTCGCCGCAGAAGCAGCGCCAGAAGGTGCACATCATCGGCGACAACGATGATGCGCTCACCGCCGAAACCGGCGGTTACGCCGGCGAGCACGAGGCGATGGTGCTCCAGGCCAGCCTGGCCCGGCCGGCCAGGCCCCGCACCCGCCCCACCACCCCTGGCGCCAAGCCCGTGGTGGCGATGCGCAAGCGCAAGAAGGAAACCACCCGGCAACGCCAGCGGCGCCGCGCCATGGAACTGCGTGCCGCTCGGGAAGCCAAGGCCACCCGCCCCGAAATGCTGATCGTGCCGGAGGGGAACCTCACGGTGCAGGAGCTTGCCGACCGCCTGGGCGTGGAGAGCTCCGAGATCATCAAATCCCTGTTCTTCAAGGGGATCATCGCCACGGTCACCCAGACCCTCGATCTCTCCACGATCGAAACGGTCTCCGATGAATTCGGGGTGCCCGTCCTCCAGGACGACGTGGAAGAGGCCGCCAAGAAGACGGTCGAGATGATCGAAGACAGCGATCTCGATCACCTGATCCGTCGCCCACCGGTGGTCACGGTGATGGGCCACGTCGACCACGGCAAAACCAGCCTGCTCGATGCGATCCGCAAGACCCGCGTGGCGGCTGGAGAAGCCGGTGGCATCACCCAGCACATCGGGGCCTATCAGGTCACGATCCCCCATGCCGGGGAGGACCGTCGCATCACCTTCCTCGACACCCCGGGCCACGAAGCGTTCACGGCGATGCGGGCCCGTGGCACCAAGGTCACCGATGTGGCCGTGCTGGTGGTGGCCGCCGACGACGGTGTTCGCCCCCAGACCCTGGAGGCCATCAGCCACGCCAGGGCCGCTGAGGTGCCGATCATCGTGGCGATCAACAAGATCGACAAGGAAGGCGCCCAGCCCGAGCGCGTCAAGCAGGAACTCTCCGCCCTGGAACTGGTCGCCGAAGACTGGGGCGGCACCACGGTGATGGTGCCGGTGAGCGCCATCAAGGGCGAGAACATCGACAAACTGCTGGAGATGATCCTGCTGGTGACGGAGGTGGAGGACCTCCAGGCCAATCCGGATCGCATGGCCAAGGGCACCGTGATCGAGGCCCACCTCGACAAGGCCAAGGGGCCTGTGGCCACGCTGCTGATCCAGAACGGCACCCTCAAGGCCAGCGATGTGGTGGCGGCCGGCCCCGTGCTGGGCAAGGTGCGCGCCATGGTCGACGACACCGGCAAGCGCGTGAAGACGGCAGGTCCGTCGGCAGCCGTGGAGGCCCTGGGCTTCAGCGAAGTTCCCACCGCCGGCGACGAATTCGAGGTGTACACCGACGAGAAGACGGCCCGTGCCGTGGTGGGGGATCGGGCCAATGAAGCCCGCGCCACCCGCCTCGCTCAGCAGATGGCGTCCCGCCGTGTGTCGCTGGCCTCGATGTCGGGTCAGGCCAGTGAGGGGGAACTGAAGGAGCTCAACTTGATCCTCAAGGCCGATGTCCAGGGCAGCGTTGAAGCGATCCTGGGCTCACTCGAGCAGCTGCCCCAGGGCGAAGTGCAGGTGCGGGTGTTGCTCTCCGCCCCTGGCGAGATCACCGAAACCGATGTGGACCTGGCTGCTGCCTCCGGCGCGGTGATCGTGGGCTTCAACACCTCGATGGCCTCCGGTGCCAAGCGGGCCGCCGATGCCAACGGCGTCGATGTCCGCGATTACGACGTGATCTACAAGCTCCTGGAAGACATCCAGCTGGCCATGGAGGGCCTGCTGGAGCCGGAGCTGGTGGAGGAGCCCCTCGGCGAAGCCGAAGTGCGGGCCGTGTTCACTATCGGCAAGAGTGCCGTGGCGGGCTGCTATGTCACCAGCGGCAAGCTGCAGCGCAACTGCAAGGTGCGCATCCAGCGCAACAAGCAGGTGGTGTTCGAGGGCGACCTCGATTCCCTGCGTCGCAACAAGGACGACGTCAAGGAGGTGGCCACGGGCTTCGAGTGCGGCATCGGTTGCGATCGCTTTGCCAACTGGCAAGACGGCGATCGCGTCATCGCCTACAAGCTGGTCACCCAACGCCGCACCCTCAGCACCTGATGTGAACCCCCGCAGCGAACCCCTCCTCTGGCTGCAGCTGCTCGCTCTGGCGGCCATCCCGGTGGAGCTGCTGGCCGTGGCCCTGATTCTGGCGGGGGCCGATCCCGGGCCGGTTCCGGCGATCGAGCGGCTGCTGCTCTGGGCCCTCGGAGCCATGCTGCCGGCCGTGCTGCTCTGGCAGCGGCCAGCCGATTGCTGGTCACTGCTGCTCCTGCAAACACCTGCCCGGGGGAGGCGGGAGGGTCAGCGCCGTCTGAGTGCGCTGCAGTCGCCCCTGGCTGTTCGTCTGCTGGCGGCAGGCTGGGGTGTGCTGCTGCTGCCGGTGATCTGGAGCCTCGACGCCCTCTCCGCCCAGATGGCCGCCATCGCTCCCCTGGCGGAGGCCTCACGGCTGGTCACGATGCTGTTGACCCTGCCCGTTCTGGCCGTTCTGGTCTGGCAGGGCCAGCAGCTGCTCCAGGCCAGCTGGTTGCTCAGCCGCGGAGCTGATCTGGTGGCTGAAACTCCCGCGATGACCCTCGAGGCTCTCGCGAAGGAGCGCTTGAGCCTCGGGCTGCCCCTGCTGCTCCCTGATCCCCTCAGCCTGTCCCAGGACAGCCCGCCGCAGGCGGTTGAGAGCAGCTCAGCGGTCGCGCCAGAGGAGCAGGCCAAAGCCGATCAAGGCCCCCAGCTGGATGAGCAGGTCTCCTGAGGCCACCTCTGCGCCTGCGGAGGAGCGCATGGCCATGGCCGCCAGTCCAATTCCTCCTGAGGCCGTCAGGGCAAACCAGAGGGCGCGCCGCAGCCCTTTCCAGGGGGCCTTGGCTTCCGCCATCAACCGTTCCCGCAGGTCAGGGTCCAAGGGAGTCGGCTTCGGCCTGGGCCGGGTGGAAGGCATCAGCCGTGGATCGTGCACAACAGCTCAATGCTAATTTCATTCAGGTGCCGGTGTAGCTCAGTGGTAGAGCAACTGATTCGTAATCAGTAGGTCGTCGGTTCAAGTCCGATCACCGGCTTCAGTCATACCAAGCGTTCTGAGTCAGTCGCACCTGTCTCAGCACCTCCCAAGTCCCAAGCGTACCCACCCGCAGCCACCGGGTGCACACTGGTTGATCCATCGAAACACCATGCCGAGCGCGGATTCGCAGTTCGTCAAGGTCGCCAGCTCCGCAAGAATTGGGCTAGCCGCAAATACGAGACCGATTGCAGAAAAGCCGATTGAGATGAAGCTTTATGCCGAGGATGCTTAGCGCTTGGATGAATTAAAAGATCGCACTGATTTTATCCGTGATCCGGTGCGCAGGGCGCTGCAGGAATCTGGTCCCGCCCAGGGGCTGCTCAGGTGAGCAGCAGCCGGCGCACGGTGGTCCTGGAGCAGCCGAGCCTTGTGGCGATAGTCTCGTTCAACGAAAAAGACCCGTGGACTTCCAGGCACTTCCCGCAGATCTTCAGCAGCTGAGCACAGCGTTGCAACGCCATGGCTTTGAGATTCGCCTGGCGCCCCCACCACGGCGGGGTGCCTACGGAATCTACGAGGCAAAGTCTCGGCGGCTCTGGGTGTCTCCCCTGGCGTTTCAGTTGGGCATCGGACGCCAGGTCTTCATCCATGAAGCCACCCATGCGGTGCAGAGCTGCGGAGGGGCAGGCATGAGGCCGTTGGGAGTTACTGCTCCGCTAAATCCCGTCGTCGAGCGTGAGATCAGTGGGATCCTCTTCAATCGTTATCACCCTGGAAATCGAGTGGTCGAGCGCGAGGCTTTCACCCTTCAAGGGCAACCAGGTGCAGTGCCGTTCCTGATCAACACCATGGGCAAGCGTTGTCGCAGGTAAGGAGCAGAGACCATTGGGCAAGCGCCTCAATCACCAGGGTGGCATCCATCCACTGATCGTGCTTCCAGCCGATAACGAGGCGGCGATACCATGGGGTTGAGGAGCTCTCGAAGATAAAACGCTCCGACGGCTCCTGCCGTTGGGCAACATGGCCACCGCGAACTGGGGTTCCCCCGGTTTTGAGGACAAGTCGGTCAGGGTCACGTCGCTACCGGTTGGTGAATCAGCAAGGTCAACCCCACCCGGAGCTGGATGAGCACTTCAAATGGTCCGAGGAGGCATGGGACTTCGCCAAGCGGTGATGGGACAGAACTGGCGACAGTCGCTACGGCCACCCAGCTGACAGCCCGATTGGCCTTGGAGTAGGAGGTGAGCCCACAGGCCACTCCCGCCCTGCCACGCCCGTCTCCTCCCGATCAGTCCCAGGCCAGCCCGCAACCCACCGAGGTACTGGCGGGCTCGATCGAGCGCGTCACCTTCCACAACGCCGAGAACGGCTTCTGTGTGCTGCGCATCAAGGCACGCGGCCATCGCGACCTGGTGACGGTGGTGGGTCATGCCGCCGAGATCAGCGCCGGCGAGTGGGTGACGATGAGCGGCACCTGGGTGAACAGCCGGGAACACGGCCAGCAGTTCAAGGCCTCCTTCCTGAGGACCTCAGCGCCCACCACCGCCGAGGGCATCGAGAAGTACCTGGGCTCAGGAATGATCCGCGGCATCGGCCCGATCTATGCCAGCAAGCTCGTGGCGGTCTTCGGGGAGGAGGTGTTCGAGGTGATCGAGCAGACCCCGGAGCGCCTGCGGGAGGTGCCGGGCATCGGCCCGGTGCGGGGCCAGCGGATCAGCCAGGCCTGGGCCGATCAGAAGGTGGTGCGCGAGATCATGGTCTTCCTGCACAGCCATGGCGTCGGCACCGCCCGGGCCGTGCGGATCTTCAAGACGTACGGGAACGAGGCCGTGCAGGTGATGGCCGAGAACCCCTACCGCCTGGCGCACGACATCCGCGGCATCGGCTTCCGCACCGCCGATGCGATCGCCACACGGCTGGGTATCGAACCCGAGGCGATGATCCGCCTGCGCGCTGGAATCAGTTACGCCCTGCTGGAGGCCAGTGGTCAGGGGCACTGCGGCCTGCCCACCGCCGAACTGCTCAAGCTGGCCGGTGAGCTGCTGGCGGTGGAGAGCGGCCTGATCCAGAGCGCCCTGGATCTGGAGCTGAGCGAGGGCTCCGTGGTGGCCGAAACCCTGGCCGGAGACGCGGCCATCTTTCTTTCAAACTTGCACCGTGATGAGCGGCGCATCGCGGTTGCACTCCAGGAGCTGGCACAAGGCCGCACGCCCTGGGGAGGCATCGAGGCCAGCAAGGCGATCGCCTGGGTGGAGCAACGTCTTGGCCTTGAGCTGGCCGCCAGCCAGAAGGCTGCGCTGGAGCAGGCGCTGGTGTCCAAGGTTCTGGTGATCACCGGTGGGCCGGGGGTGGGGAAGACCACCTTGATCAACGCCATCCTGCGCATCCTGGCGGCCAAGAAGCTGAGGATTCTGCTCTGCGCCCCCACCGGTCGTGCCGCCAAGCGGATGGCCGAAACCACAGGGCTGGAAGCCAAAACCATCCACCGGTTGCTGGAGTTCGATCCAGCCGCTTTCAGCTTCAAGCGCAAGGCCGAGCTGCCGCTGGAGTGCGATCTGCTGGTGGTGGATGAAACCTCGATGGTGGATGTGCCCCTGATGGCCTCCCTTCTTGACGCCCTCCCACCCGAGGCTGCCTTGCTGCTGGTGGGCGATGTGGACCAGCTGCCCTCGGTGGGACCTGGCCAGGTGCTGGCCGATCTGATCAACAGCAGCGCGCTGCCGGTGGCCCGGCTCACGGAGGTGTTCCGCCAGGCAGCGTCCAGCCGCATCATCACCACAGCCCACGCCATCAATGCCGGCACCATCCCCGATCTGCGTCCTCCGGCTGCTGAGGCCACCACCGACTTCTATTTCCTTCCCGCCGAGACACCCGAGCAAGCGGTGGCCCTGATCCTCAAGGTGGTGGGTGAGCGCATCCCGGCGCGCTTTGGCCTCGACCCGATCGCCCAGGTGCAGGTGCTCTGCCCGATGGCGCGCGGTGGCTGTGGTTCAAGGTCGCTCAACATCGAGCTGCAGCAACTGCTCAACCCCGACCCCACCGAGCAGGTGGAGCGTTTCGGCTGGCGGTTCGCGCCGGCCGACAAGGTGATGCAGGTGGCCAACGACTACGAGAAGGAGGTGTTCAACGGCGATGTCGGCACGGTGGAAACGATCAATGCCGAGGCGAGTGAACTGACGGTGCGCTTTGACGGGCGTGAGGTGACCTACGGCTGGGGTGAACTCGACAACCTTGTTCCCGCCTATGCCTGCACGATCCACAAGAGCCAGGGCAGTGAATACCCCGCCGTGGTGATCCCCCTGCTCACCCTGCACTACGCGATGTTGCAGCGCAATCTGGTGTACACCGGCATCACCCGTGGCAAGCAACTGGTGGTGCTGGTGGGCCAGAAGAAAGCCCTGGCGATGGCGGTGAAGAACCACCTGGGCCGCAGGCGTTACACCAAGTTGGCGGAATGGCTCAGCTGAGCGGTAGCGGTCCAGACGATCGAGCTGCTCTGCCCCAACCCCCCCACCGGGGGCGGCGGGGCGGCCTGGCATGGCTGCCATCGCAGAGCGGGTAGCGGTGGGAGTGACCGCAGCCGCAGAGCTGGTGCACGCCGGCCGGCAGCTCCAGGGGAATCGGTCCTGCCGGAGACGGAGCAGGTTCAGCCATGGCAGTCGCAGCCGCAGCCGGCATGGCAGGGCTCGCCGTTGGGATGTCCCGTGGCGCAGGCGTCGCTGCAGAAGAGCAAGGTGCCGCTGCGGACCGCTGAATCCGCCTGCACCGTGCAGTGACAGCCTGGGCAGGCGCACTGAAGCGCGGTTGGTTTCTCCAGGGTGGTGGTCATGGCCTCTCCTTGTTCAGGGCAGTGGGAACCAGTTTGGCGCCTCCAGAGCTCGGAAGGATCGGCTTGCCTTACCGACAAGGACGGCCAGGGGGGCGATTGATGAATCAGAGGCCTCAAGCGGGGCGCCCTTCTTCATGGAGCCGCTCAGGACCCCAAGACACAGGGGAGAGAGTTCTGTAGGCGCGGGGTGAGAGTGAAGCCGCTGACCTCTCGCCATCCCCATCCTCCATGGCTCCAATCGGTTCTGCTGAGCTGATCCAGGCGCCATGGCTGATCACCCCGTTGCTCGTGGCAGTGGCGGGCCTTCTGGGCTGGGTTGCCTGGCGGCGGCGTCAACACTTTGCGCCCCTGCGGCAGCTGCCTTCGCCACAAGGTCTTCCCCTGCTCGGCAACATTCCAGCGGTGCTCTCTGCCGTGCGCCACAAGCGCTTTTTTCAGCTCCTGCACGCCTGGAGCCAGGTCTATGGACCGGTGTACGTGTATTGGGCTGGAAAGCCCGTGGTCGTGCTCAGCCGGCCTGAACTGATCGAGAACACGATCGTGCAGGGGATGCGCTCCGGCAGCCTGGTCCGCTCCCCCGGAACGCGGCGGGCCTGGAATGACATGCGCGGCCCGATTCTTATCGGCGAGGACGGCCCCGGATGGCAGTGGCGGCGTAGAGCCTGGAATCCCGAATTCACCGCCGCCAGCATCGCCGGCCATCTGCCTCTGCTCCAGCAGGCGAGCGCGCAGGTCTTGGAGTGCATTGAGCAGGCACCGCCCGGGCAGTCCATCGCGCTGGATCCCCTGTTCGTGGAGATGGCCATGCGGGTCATCGCCGCCCTGATGCTGGGCATTCCTGTACAGGAAGGGGGCGCGACACCCGAGGGCCCGCCCCTGGATGTGGCGCGCACCTATGACGCCATGGCCGTGCTGGGTTATCGCTTTCTCCGCCTCGCCACAGGGGAGAGCCGCTGGATGAAGTTCATCCCGACCCGGGCCTCGCGGCAGTACTGGGCAGCCCGCCAGCAGCTGGAGGATCTGCTCGCCCCACGGGTGTCCCTCGCCCTGCGGCTGAGGGACGGTGAAACCGTCGACGAGGCGAGCATCACCCCCCTGTTCCGTCAGTCGCTGCTGGTGCGCATGGCGGCCAAGGAGTCCCGCTACGACCAGGACTCCCTGATTGCTGAGGCCATCGAATTTCTGATCGCCGGCACCGACACCACCGCTCACACTCTCTCCTTCGCCGCAGGATCCCTTGCCCTCCATCCCGACGTACTGGGCCGGGCCAGGCAGGCTGTCGATGAGGCCTGGAAGCGGCATGGTGGCCTGACGCCGCTCTGCATCAGCGAACTGGATGTTGTGCGGGGCGTCATCAAGGAAACGCTCCGCCTGTTTTCGGTGGCCTCGGGATCCACGTCCCTGCAGGTGGTGAAGGAGACCGAGCTGGAAGGGGTCGGCCTGGTTCCGGTCGGAACCACCCTGATCTGGTCGATGTTGGGGGCCGGGCGTGATCCCCAGGCCTACCCCAGGCCGCTGGAGTTCAGGCCGGAACGCTGGCTCCAGGCAGGCCCGGAACGCCAGGAGCCCCCGATGATCGACTTCGGCTCCGGAGCCCACCGCTGCATCGGAGAACATCTGGCGATGCTAGAGGCCACGGTGATGCTGGCCCTGCTGCTTCGGCACTACGACTGGGAGCTGGTCAACGGCCCTGCCTCCCTGGAGAACCAGGCGCAGAACCTGCTGATCTATCCCGCCGACGGCATCCCCGTGCGATTCCGGCGCCGTTCGCTGCAGCCCAAAGGGATGTAGCCAAGGCAAGATTGCATGGCTAGGTCACAGGGCCAACCAAGTGTCCGACGCGCAAGCCCACCGACCTCAGGGTTGTTCGGGTTCCTCGCACTCCACAGAGCGGGAGAGTTCAGCTGGTCCTGGAACGCCTTCGTTCGCAGCTGCTCCAGTTTCTGCTCAGACCCCTCCAGGTTTGCAATGGCCGTGCTCAGGCCCATCTCTGCCTCCTTGGCCTCTCCCACCGTCGAGCTGGGGGTCAGGTCGGCCACCGCGCTGAGCGCTTGACGGACCTCACTGAGCTGGGTGCAGATCTTGGCTTCGGTGTTCTCCTTGCGGGCGGCCATGCCCTGCTGTTGGCAGGCGGTGGTGAGCAGGCCCAGCAGGCCGGCAGCGGCGAGCCGTAAAGAGCGCCTGGGCGCGAAACAGTTCCTCACCAGCAATCAACACTGCCCGGTAGCAGCTTCTCGCCGGTTCGAAGCCTGCGGTGAACCTGGACGCGGATATGGCGCCAAGAAAAAAGCCCCTGCCGAAGCAGGGGCTTTTCGTTGTGGTGATGCAGGTGGCGGGCCCTGGTGACCCACCGGCAGCATCAGCCGATCGCAGGAGCGGTCAGCGCCACGGGAGTGGCTTCAGCAGAAGCCAGGTCCAGCGGGAAGTTGTGCGCATTGCGCTCGTGCATCACTTCCATGCCCAGACCAGCGCGGTTCAGCACATC
>NZ_JAHLZB010000025.1:0-45038 GCF_025128255.1 Synechococcus sp. CS-205 | reverse complement strand
GTGGTTCTCAAACCAGGGAAACGGGCCTGCCCACCCCTTGCAACGCCAGCCGCTGGGCCAGCCGCCTGAGGTGCGCGGCCCACCCCGGCTACGCCGGGGTGGGGGTGCCGGGGGAATTACACCACTGCCGGGGACGCCAGCTTTTCGTTAAAAGCATGACCACATTCTATTAGGGTAATACCGGTGGCATTCTTAGCGATCTTGGCTAAAACTCGATAGAGTGGCTGGGGATGCGCTTTTGAGTGGAAGCTAAGCCTGCCGACAAAAGCAACAACAAAGTTCTCGGTAGGAATTCCTAATGCATGCCGTGCTCTTGCTCTGCGCTCGCTGCGACTGAGGTCCGGCGCATATGCTTGCCGAACATCGACGGTCAGGGGAATGACAGGCAGAAGGGGCCCTGGAGGCTTGGCGAGTTTTGGTTGATTGAATCGGCGCCGAAGCAGTTCCATACGCTCTTCCATGCATCGCTCAACGACTTTCCTGCCAGCACTGGAAGTGCAGACAAGTGCATCCCATGAATAGAGGGGACTGAGTACTAGATCCTCCAACGAATTCAGAGCATGACAGCTACAGAGAGTATGAATGACACCTGTGATCGAGAAAGACCTGGGATCATCCCATGGCCTGAGCTGACACCACTTTGAGAGGTCAGGAGCTGGAACGTGAAGGCTGCCCGCTTCCCGAGCAACCTTCATAGCCAGACCGCGCTGGATCCGCAGTTTTCCACCCGGCGCTAAATGATGAATCAGGGTTTGCTGAAGTGTCCGTGCTTCACCTTCACTCAGGGTGATTGCTGTCAGCAGTTCGCCATCTCTGAGATTGGCAGCCAGGGCTTGAGCGAAATGTCGTCCAGCCACCCTACGGCCCAATATTTGATGATTCTGAGTATCAAATGTGTCCCCAGGTAAAAATAACGCCGCCGGAAAGTGACTGCTCATGGTTCATTAATTCAAGTGTGCTATCTGTCTAGCCAATCGCAAGGAGCGCCCTGCTGAGTGGTATGACTCGTGGTTAATTTCGCGAAGGATAATGCAATCTCGACCCTTGCAGGAGGAATCCTCAAAGGAGCCCTGATTGCTGATCTAGCGGCGTTTCCGCGTGGAAAACGTGGAGGCAGATTTTTCGGCTCATACCAGCCAATTCTTCCCCATTGTACCCTCGACGAAAAGGGCGCCAACCCACTGCAGCACAATCGCTATCGACCCACTCAGGAGTCCCTGTTCGCTAAAGGCATGCTTAGGCATTTTGTGATTGATGCGTCATATAAAAGGAAGTTGTGACAAGTTTCTCGGGATCTCGAAGGCTATAGCCTATTGAATTCGCGCGATATTCAAGCAGGTCGGCAATAAGGCGGCCGCCCATATCCACCCCCCACGCTGAGAAGTACTTCTTGTTGACATCTGGCTGAACATCATAACTGATCTCAATTGAATCAAGAGCCAGAAAACTGCATACTCTATTGATTTCATGCTGAGGATATGCGACAAAGTCCTCGTACCTTAAGATGTATACATCGTTCAGATGTGGCAAATCCGCCAGAAAGAGCTCATAGCCTCTAAGCGTATGCTCGATTAGCGAGGAAATCCCAGCGCCTGTCATTCTCTGAGTAGCATATGCGACAGCAATTGGATGGCGAAAAATTACCAGAAATAGGCAACCTGGGAATAGCTTCTGGAGAAATCGGGTGCGGATGAGGTTCGGAGGACTTTTCTCGATGTAGAACATTCGCGTGCTGTCATAGTACTTTGCCCATGACTTGAAAATATCCCTAGCTGATTGCGAGGTGGCCAATGGGTGGTCTTCATTCATATAGGATGCGTCATTAAAGATATACCTTCCTGGACCTCCATATGTTTTTGCTGGTTCGTAGACTGACTGCAAGTGTTGTCCTTCATTCTCAGGCACTCCAGTGCCTGAGAAACCGCTGACCTCTGGATGTTCGCTGAGAATCCTATGCAGGAGAGATGTGCCACTCCTATGATGTCCTGCAAGGAAAATAAACTTTTTGCCTGTCATGAAATGATCTCTTGCTTGTCGAAGCAATCTCAACCTAAGTCCAGTTTGATTTAGCAGCGGGATCCTTCAGCAGCCGTTTGACACCTAAGATGGGACACAAGTACCAGTCATGATTGTGATAGCCATGAATAGGATCAAGTTCCAATCTGGTCTATGTTAGACGAAGCCATGGAACGCCGCCATGCCCTGTCGGATGCACAACGTGGTGGGACTACACACCTAGATCTTCTCAAGTACCTCCTGGTAGAGCCGCTCTGTACGAATCGCCAACATCTCCCATGTAAATTGTCCAAGCACACGCTCCTTCAAGCCCAAGGGACGATCAGAGTCTCGCCCTGCCTGCAACGCTGAGATAACAGCTGTCCTGATGGAATCAGGATCGGCCGGATCGCAATACCAGGCATCGCGTTGGAGGTACTCCAGCTCATGGCCGAACGTACTACCCACGACTGGGGTACCGCTGCATGCGGCTTCAAGGCTGACAAGGCCACAGGTCTCCATCCAGCTGGGCAGCACATGGACCCCAGCAGCTGCATAGGCAGAAGCCAGCATCTCCTGGGGAATATGATCGATGATGGTCAGACGATCACCAGATATTTCCCTACAGAGCTGAGCATAGCTTGGCCAGTTAGCTGAACTACCAATCAAAACGATCTGAAGATCTGTCTGGCGCAATGCCCAACAGAGCATTGCCTGGTTTTTCCCTGGCTCAATACGGCCAGCTTGCAGCACAAAAGACTTACGTAGATCAAAATACTCAAGAAAGCGATTCGGGTCGGGAGACAAAAACATAGACGGGTCAACCCCGATATGGGCAACATCGAAAAGATTCCCGGTCCAGAAGAGATCGGTACGCACAGCCTGCAGCTCCAGCCAGCTGTTAGGAAGAAGTGCATTGGCGTTTGTCAATAACTGACCAACAGCAGCTAGCCTTTCAGCCTTGGAATAGCCATGTCCATCATAGTGAACAATGGATTCATCCCAATTAACTTTCAACGTCCTCTGCTTCATCATGAGGAGATGTGATACCACAGACTTGGAGCCCTCACGAACCGCCTTGGTCAACACACCATGCACGCCACGACTACCCCAAACGGCCCGCGCGATGGACAGCCAGATTGGAGAGACAACTACGGGAATTCCTGCTCTAGTGCAGGCTTGCATCTGAGCAGCAAATGATGACTGAAATCGGCAATTGAAAATATGAACAAGATCAAAACCCGCTACATCTGGCGCATCGGAATTCAACTCCTCAACCTGATGGCCCCTCAGCCTGAGCTGGCGTGCGGTTTCCGCGATCTGAACACCATCTCCGCCACCCCACTGGGCGGCAGCCCCATGATTCAGCAACAGAATTCGCATATGTGGCAATAAACATGGGTCACTGATTCAGATCAGACCCAAAGCGGAAGGCGGTAGCGAAGTTTTTTCAGGAGGAGTCCAGCCAGAACGACGGCAGAAAGGTTAAAAATGAGCACCATGATCTCCGTTTTCAACTGCAAATGCCCTTCTATCAGGGCATCTCGCACCGGAGCCAATGCCAGATAAAAAGGGTTAAAAGCAGCAAGAAATTGGAGTCTTCCCAAGCCTTCCCGTTTGTAAAGAATCGGCGAAACCAGAAAAAGCAGTTGCAGAATGATCGGCATCAGCTGGGAAAAATCCTTGAAACGTGCACCAAGAACTGCCATTAATACAATCACCCAGAAGGAAAAGAGCGCAAGGTTGAACAAGGGGAGCCAAAGGATGCTTACAGCGTTCAAGAGCAAGGTAGGCTGGACAAACGAAAAAGCCAATAAAACTACAATAAAAGCCTGGGCAAAGGTTTGAAGCTGAAAAGCCCACTCTTCCAAGCAATAGAAAATGCTTGGCATCGCGTTGCTCAACAACTGCTCCCTGCGCAGAATGAACAGTCCGCTGCCAGCCAATGAAGCCTGACTGATCAGCCCCCAAATCGTGATGCCAAACCCAAGATAAATTATATATACTAACGGATCGGGAACCTTCAGCACGGTACTATAAACAACACCAAGAACAGCCACGCTCAGAAGATTACTCAGACCCATCCAGAAGCTGCCCAAGGTGGTGCGGCTGAATCGTGCCAACGTCCTCAACCAAGCGCTGTACCACCAAGCCCGAGCTGTCCGGTAGCCATAGGACAACCCCTGGCCTTGCGCCGGCTTGGCTTCTCTCAGCTTCATGACCCCAGCCGATTCAATCGCCATCGTTCAAGCCACTCCCTGGCTGTAGACCTCAATAGCCTGATCCAAGCGTCCATCGAACACCAGGCATCCGTGCTTGAGCACAAGTCCGCGGGTGCAGAACTGCGAGAGCAATTCGTTGGAGTGCGACGCCAGGATCAACGTGCCCACCTCCCCCAGAAATCGCTTGAGCTGGTGTCGGGCCCTGGAGAGGAACCATTGATCGCCTGCACCGATCCCCTCATCGAGGGCCAGGGCCTCATGGCGAAAGGAGGTCAGCAGCCCGAACTGAAGCCGGGTGCGCATTCCCTCGCTATAGGTACGGATCGGGAGATGAATGAAATCAGCCAGCTCAGTGAACTCCGTTAGTTCACTGAGGAAGGGATTGAAGCCCTCGATCGTGTTGCAGTTGAGTAAATAGTGAGCTCGCGCCGCATGGCGGCCACTGAGATCGGAGTCGACCCAGAAGCCCTTGTTGATCAGCGGCACCACCTGTCCATAGCGGCGGATCTTGCCCCGTGTAGGCCGGTACACATCGGATAGAAGCCGCAGCAACGTAGATTTACCAGCCCCATTATGGCCCAACAGAGCAACACGCTCCCCTTTCTGAATGGTGAAGGAAAGATCGTTAAGAGCCGTGACAGCCACAGAACCACCTTTGCTGCGGTTCAGCAGACCGCCGGTCAGCCCTCCCACCAGAGCTGATTTCAACGAACGGCTGCCAACCCCTTCCACAGGGATATCAAGGCTGACGCCTTCCAGTTCAACCAGGGGCTGATGGAGGGAGTTGAAAGACTCGCTCATGCTCGTGGGCCATCCTCGACACCTGCAAGCATCAGCCTCAACCCGCAGCGACTGGCGGCAGTGTCGCCATCAGGCTGCCCATCTCCAGGGCCTGAAGGGCATAGCTCCAGCCCAGGTTGCTCTTGATGCCGGCCCGCTCCAGCGCCTGCTGCATGGTGTCGGTGGTGAGCACGCCGAAGATCACCGGCACACCCGTGTCGCGTGACACAGCCGCCACCCCCTTGCTCACCTCAGCGCAGACGTAGTCGAAGTGGGGGGTGTCGCCCTTGATCACCGCACCCAGGGTGATCAGCACCTGATAGCGGCCCGAGGCCGCCATACGCTGGGCCACCAGGGGAATCTCAAAACTGCCGGGCACCCAGGCCAGGTCCAGCTGCTCGCTGCTGGGGCTGGTATCGATGCCGTGGCGGGAGAGGGCATCGAGGCAGGCACTGAGCAGCTTGGCGGTGACCAGATCGTTGAAACGACCCACCACGATGCCGATGCGCAAGCCGCTGATGTCGGTGAAGCGGCCTTCAAAAACGGTCAATGGACTCAGGCCACGAAGTAGCTCATGCCCCAGTTGAGCAGCACCAGGGCCACCCAGGCCGCTCCACCCAGCAGGATCAGCCGGTTGGAGCGGCCGCTGTCGTCGGTGCTGGCGTAGAGCACCGGGACCGCCACCACAAGGGCAAACGACATCACCACCAGGGCCAGAACGGTGAGGGTGTTGAGGATCTGCATGGTTGGGAGGGCGGGGTGCGCGGTCCCTGGCGCGCGGGCCGGGGCAGGCAGTGGCTGGATTCTCCCATGGGGCTTCCGGGGTTGCCCGGCCCACGGCGGGCATCCTTCACAAGTTGTGGGCACCACCCGGCCCTCCTACGATCACGCCAGCCCTGAGCAAGCCGTGGCCACGCCGCTGGAAGAACAGCTCTCGCTGGTGGCTGACCTGGGCCTGGAGGCCAACCCCGCCCCAAAAGCCCCTGCCCCGCCAGCCTCCTCAGACTCAGGCGCACTGGCTGGCGAAAGCGACAACGAGCTGATGGCGGAGGCCGCCGCCCGCCCCCGGCGGCGCCAGGCCAGGGCGAGTGAGTTCAAAGCTGTGAGTCCCGAGCCGGCCGCGGGGTCCGTGGAGTCGGCCGAGCCCGGGGATGCCGCCGAGACGCTGCCCCCCTGGCACCACCACGGCCTGGTGGATCCCGAGGCCCTGCCGCCGGTGCTGCGCCACTACGTGGAGCTCAAGGCGGCCCACCCCGAGCGGGTGTTGCTCTACCGCCTCGGCGATTTCTACGAGTGCTTCTTCGAGGACGCCATCCGGGTGTCGCGTCTGCTGGAGCTCACCCTCACCGGCAAGGAGGGGGGTAAACGGATCGGGCGGGTGCCGATGGCCGGCATCCCCCACCACGCCGCCGAGCGCTACTGCGGCGAACTGGTGCGCCGCGGCCTCGCCGTGGCCCTCTGCGACCAGCTGGAGAGCACCCCAGCCCCGGGCGCCCTGCTCCGGCGGGGGATCACCCGCGTGCTCACCCCCGGCACCGTGCTGGAGGAGGGAATGCTGGCGGCGCGCCGCAACAACTGGCTGGCGGCCGTGGTGCTGGAGCAGGGCCAGTGGGGGCTGGCGGTGGCCGATGTGAGCACCGGCGAATTCCAGCTGATGCAGCGCCAGGGCAGCGATCAGCTGCACCAGGACCTGCTGCAGCTGCAGCCGGCCGAGCTGCTCTGGCCCACTGCGGAGTCCGGCGAGCCGGCCTGGGCACCGGAGTCGATCCACCGCACGCCGCTGCCGCTCACCCCCTTCACCCTGCCGGAGGCGCGTCGGACCCTGCTGGAGCGCTTCGGCCTGGCCAGCCTCGAGGGTCTGGGCCTGGGCGAGGCGCCCCTGGCCCTGAGGGCCGCCGGCGGTCTGGTGCGCTACCTCGATGACACCCAGCCAGCCACGGACGACCATGCTGCCGCCACCCCTGGCCGCATCCCCCTGGATCGGCCCACCCTTCAGCAGCGCGGCGATCAGCTGGTGCTCGACGCCCAGACCCGCCGCAACCTGGAGATCACCCAGACCCAGCGGGATGGCCAGTTTCAGGGGTCGCTGCTCTGGGCCCTGGATCGCACCATGACCGCCATGGGCGCCCGGGCGCTGCGCCGCTGGCTGGAGGCCCCCCTGATGGACCTGGCGGCGATCGAGCGGCGCCAGGAGGGCATCGCTGTGCTGGTGCAGCAACGGCCCCTGCGCCTGGCCCTGCGCCGGCTGCTGCGGCCCATGGGCGATCTGGAGCGCCTCTCGGGCCGGGCCGGGGCCGGCAGCGCCTCCGCCCGCGACCTGGTGTCCCTCGCCGATGGGCTGGAGCGTCTGCCCCGCCTCGCCGCCCTGCTGGAGCCTGCGGCCGCGACCGTCTTCGCTCCCCTGCAGCAGGCCGAACCAGAGCTGGCACAGCTGGCGGCCCTGGTGCGCCACACCCTGGTGGAGGCACCACCGCTCAGCCTCAGCGAGGGGGGCCTGATCCATGACGGCGTCGACGGCCGCCTCGATGGGCTGCGCAACCGGCTCGACGATCAGGACCAGTGGCTGGCGGCCCAGGAGCAGGAGGAGCGCCGCCGCAGCGGCATCCCCACCCTGCGGCTGCAGTTCCACCGCAGCTTCGGCTACTTCCTGTCGGTGAGCCGGGCGCGGGCCGAGCGGGTGCCCGAGCACTGGATCCGGCGCCAGACCCTGGCCAACGAGGAGCGCTTCGTCACCCCCGAGCTCAAGGCGCGCGAAGGCCGCATCCTGCAGCTGCGGGCCCGGGCGGCCCAGCGGGAATATGAGCTGTTCAGCCAGCTGCGTCAGCAGGTGGGGGAGCTGGCCGGACCGATCCGCCAGGCCGCCCGGCGCGTGGCCGGCCTCGATGCCCTGGCCTCACTGGCAGAGGTGGCCGCCTGCCATGGCTACTGCCGGCCGCAACTGGACCACAGCCGCTGCCTGCAGGTGGAGGCGGGACGGCACCCCGTGGTGGAGCAACTGCTGGTGGAGGAGTCGTTCAGCGCCAACGATCTGCACCTGGGGGAGCAGGGACGCCCCGACCTGGTGGTACTCACCGGGCCGAACGCCAGCGGCAAGAGCTGCTACCTGCGCCAGAACGGGTTGCTGCAGCTGATGGCGCAGATCGGCAGCTGGATCCCGGCCCGATCAGCCCGCCTCGGCCTGGCCGATCGCATCTTCACCCGGGTGGGGGCCGTCGATGATCTGGCCAGCGGGCAGTCCACCTTCATGGTGGAGATGGCCGAAACCGCCAACATCCTGCACCACGCCACCGACCGCTCCCTGGTGCTGCTCGATGAGATCGGCCGCGGCACCGCCACCTTCGATGGCCTCTCGATCGCCTGGGCGGTGGCGGAGCACCTGGCAGCCGGGCTGCGGGCCCGGGCGGTGTTCGCCACCCACTACCACGAGCTCAACGAACTGGCCTCGCTGCTGCCGGGCGTCGCCAACTATCAGGTGCTGGTGGAGGAAACGGGCGACCGCCTGCTCTTTCTGCACCAGGTGCGTCCGGGCGGCGCCAGCCGCAGTTACGGCATCGAGGCGGCCCGGCTGGCGGGCGTGCCCCCCCAGGTGGTGCAGCGGGCCCGCCAGGTGCTGGGGAGGATCGAGGCCAACAGCCATGTGGCCGTGGGGCTTCAGGCCGCGGCCTGATCCAGCCAGGCCCGGCGCAGCAGGGCGTTGCAGCAGGCCCCCACCAGGCCCGCACCACCCCTGCTCCCCTGGAGCCGGATCTGGGGCAGATCGCTGGCAGCCAGCCGCCGCTTGCTCTCCGCCACCCCCACGAAGCCCACCGGCATACCGATCACCAGGGCCGGCCGCAGCGGGCCGCCGGCCTGATCGAGCAGGCGCTCCAGGGCGGTGGGGGCACTGCCGATCAGCACCACCGCACCGGGGCAGGCCGCCAGGGCCGCCGCCATGCCCTCGGCCGTGCGGGTGCCGCCGGGCGGCGCCACATCCGGGGCCCACTCCAGGATGCTGCGCACCGGGTTGGCGAAGGTGCGCCCGGCCATGGGCGACACGGCCGCGGCCGCCATGGCCGTGTCGGTGAGGATCACCGCGCCGGAGGCCAGGGCCTCCTGTCCCAGCACGCAGGCGCCGGCGCTGAACCGGAGATCAGCGGCGATGGTGAGGTCGCCACTGCTGTGCACCAGGCGCTCCAGCACCTCCTGCTCGGCGGGATCCAGGCCGGTGGGTCCGAGCCACTGGCGGATGCGCCGCACACTTTCAGTGAAGATCGGATGATCCAGATCCACGCCGGGCCCCATGCCGATCCATCTCTACTGGGGAGACGACGAGGCCGCCAGGACCCGGGCGATCGAGCAGCTGATCAGCAAGGAGGTGGACCCGGCCTGGCACAGCATCAACCTCAGCCGCCTCGACGGCTCCGATGCCGCCCAGGCGGCGCAGGCCCTGAGTGAGGCCCGCACCCCGCCCTTCGGCAGCGGTGCCCGGCTGGTGCTGCTGCAACGCAGCCCCTTCACCAGCAGCTGCCCCGCCGAGCTGGCCCAGCAGCTGGAGGCCTGCCTGGAGCTGATTCCCGACAGCTGCCACCTGGTGCTGGTGAGCAGCGGCAAACCCGATGCCCGGCTGCGCACCACCAAGGCCCTGCGGCAGCGGGCCCTGGAGACGAGCTTTCAACTCCCCTCCGCCTGGGATGGGGCCGGCCAGGTGGCGCTGGTGACCCGCACGGCAGGGGAGCTGGGGGTGACCCTGGCGCCCGGGGCCGCCGAAGCCCTGGCAGAAGCGATCGGCAGCGACAGTGCCCGGCTGAGCAGCGAGCTGGAGAAGCTGGCCCTCTACAGCGGCCAGGCACCGGTCGAGGCGGCGGCCGTGGCGGCCCTGGTGGGCGGACACAGCACCACCAGCCTGGCGGTGGGCGATGCCCTGCTGGAGGGGAATGCCGGCGCGGCGATCGCCTTGGTCGACGAACTGCTGCAGGCGGGCGAGCCGGCCCTGCGGCTGGTGGCCTCCCTCACCAGCCAGATCCGCGGCTGGCTGTGGGTCTGCCTGCTGGAGAGCCGCGGCGAGCAGGACGTGGCCGTGATCGCCAAGGCCGCCGGCATCGGCAATCCCAAACGCATCTACGTGATGCGCCGGCAGATCCGCGGACGAACCCCGGCCCGTCTGCTGACCCTGCTGGCCAGGGTGCTGGAGGTGGAGGCCGCCCTGAAACGGGGCGCCGAGGCCGGTGAGGCCTTCCGCGACGGGATGCTGCTGGCCACCGCCCGATAATCGCGGCATCACACCGCGCCTGCCGATCGGAATGGCCCTGCTGGTTCAGAAATTCGGAGGAACCTCCGTCGGCAGTGTGGAGCGGATCCAGGCGGTGGCACAGCGGATCGCCGCCAGCCGCGAGCAGGGGCACGACCTGGTGATCGTGGTTTCGGCGATGGGCCACACCACCGATGAGCTCACGTCCCTGGCACGGGCACTCTGCCCTGAGCCCCCCCAGCGGGAGATGGACATGCTGCTGGCCACGGGCGAGCAGGTGTCGATCGCGTTGCTGGCGATGGCCCTGCACAGCCTCGGGGTGCCGGCTGTGTCGATGACGGGCCCCCAGGTGGGCATCGTGACCGAATCGGCCCACGGCCGCGCCCGCATCCTCGAGGTGCGCACCGAGCGCCTGCGCCGCCGCCTGGAGGATGGCCAGGTGGTGGTGGTGGCGGGCTTCCAGGGCACCAGCAGCGGCAGTGGCGGCACCCCCGAGATCACCACCCTCGGCCGCGGCGGCTCCGACACCTCCGCCGTGGCCCTGGCCGCCGCCCTCGCGGCCGACGCCTGCGAGATCTACACCGATGTGCCCGGGGTGCTCACCACCGACCCGCGCAAGGTGAGCGAGGCCCAGTTGATGGAGGAGGTGAGCTGCAACGAGATGCTGGAGCTGGCCAGCCTCGGCGCGGCGGTGCTGCATCCCCGCGCCGTCGAGATCGCCCGCAACTACGGCGTTCCCCTGGTGGTGCGCTCCAGCTGGAGCGAGGCCCCGGGCACCCGGCTCACCAGTGGTGAACCCCGGCCGATCGGCAGCGAGGGGCTGGAGCTCGGCCGCCCGGTGGACGGAGCGGATCTGGAGAACGGGCAGGCGGTGCTGGCCCTCACCCGCGTGCCCGACCACCCGGGGGTGGCCGCCCTGCTGTTCGAGGCCCTCTCCGCGGCGAAGCTGAATGTGGATCTGATCGTGCAGGCCACCCATGTCGGCGCCAGCAACGACATCGCCTTCACCCTCGCGGAGAGCCAGCTGGAGGGCGCTCGAGAGGTCTGCCGGGGCCTGCTCCAGGAGCTGGGGGTGGAGGAGAGCGCCCTGAGCACCCAGGCGGGGCTGGCCAAGCTCAGCATTTCCGGGGCCGGGATCATGGGGCGGCCCGGCATCGCCGCGCGCCTGTTCGACACCCTCGCCCGCTACGGCATCAACCTGCGCATGATCGCCACCAGCGAGGTGAAGGTGAGCTGCCTGGTGGAGGGCAGCCAGGGAGCACGGGCCCTGCGCGCCGCCGCCGAGGTGTTCGAACTGCAGGAGCACCAGCTGCGCCAGAACCCGCTCCCCTGCGACGTCAATGATCCGGCGGTGCGTGGGGTGGCCCTCGACCGCGACCAGGCCCAGGTGGTGGTCCGCCAGGTGCCCGATCGCCCCGGCACCGCCGCCGCCGTCTGCCGTGCCCTGGCCGATGCCGGCATCAGCCTCGACACCATCGTCCAGTCGGAGCGCACCCACGGCTCGGGCCCCCAGCTCAGCCGTGACATGAGCTTCACCCTGCGTCGCGAGGACCTCACCCGAGCCCGCGGCGCCCTGCAAGCGGTGCTGGCCCCCTGGGCGGAGGCACGCTTCGAAGAAGGCCTGGCCATCGCCCGGGTGAGCGCCGTCGGCGCCGGCATGCCCTGCACCCCGGGCACCGCCGCCCGCATGTTCCGGGCCCTGGCGGAGGCCGGTGTGAACATCGAGATGATCGCCACCAGCGAGATCCGCACCAGCTGTGTGGTGGCGGAAGCCGATGGAGTCAGGGCCCTGCAGGCAGTGCACGCCTGCTTCCAGCTGGGCGGCAGCACCGCCGGGGCGGTGGAGGCCATGGCCTAGTGCACTGGCTGCGTCACCGCCGCTGGCTGGCCCTCGCCGCGGGCCTCGACGCCCTCGGGATCTGCCTGCTGGCGGCCTGGATCGACCGGGAGCGCAATGGCTACCTGGACAATCAGCTGGGCCTGCTGGCCATGCTGGTGGTGATCTATCTCAGCCTCAGCTGGCTGTTCGGGTCGTTCACCCTGCTCAAGACCAGGCGCCTGCGCTGGAGCCAGCTTGTGGTGCGGCTGGCGATCACCAGTGCGGCCACCACGGCCGCCGGCGCCGTGGTGGGCTGGCTGCTGCGCGCCCCGCCGGAGGTGACGCTGCTGCACCGCGGCAGCCTGTTGCCGCTCTTCGCTCTGGCGGCGCTCTGGAGCGGTGGCGTGCGGCTGCTGCTGCGCCAGCTGGCCCACTCCACCCGACAGGATCCGTGGGAAATCGTCAGCCTTCCCGGCGAGCAGGAGGAGATCCGCCGTGAATGGGAGCGGATCGGGGCCGTGCGGGCTCCCGCCATCCATGCCCTGGGCCTCAGCCCTGGCCTGAACCCACTGGAGAGCAGCTCAACGGAGAACGAGAGCAGCGGCCTCGCCCTCAGCCAGGGAGTGCTCAACCTCCCAGGTGGACTCGAGTCCTGCGCCCGCGCCCTGGAGGAAGGCCGCCCCGTCACCTCCCTGGCGCTGGCGGCCGAGCAGGAGTTGCAGCGGATTCCGCCCCGTTGGGTGGTGGATCAGTGGCTGCTGTTCTCCGATCGCTCCGTGCAGCGCATTGGGAGCTTCGAGCGACAGCTCAAGCGCTATGCCGACGTGATGGTGAGTCTTCTGCTGCTGCTGCTGTGTTCACCGCTGCTGGCCATCACCGCCGCGTTGATCCGCCTGGGCGATGGCGGACCGGTGCTCTACCGGCAACGGCGCACAGGGCTGCAGGGCAAGCGCTTCGAGGTGATCAAACTGCGCACGATGGTCCCCGATGCGGAGGAAAAGGGGGAGGCGATCTGGTCGGGGCCGAACGACGGGCGGATCACCCCGGTGGGCCAGTGGCTGCGGCGCACCCGGCTCGATGAGCTGCCCCAGCTGATCAACGTGCTGCGGGGTGAGATGAGCCTGATCGGCCCGCGGCCGGAGCGGCCCGAGCTGGAGACGGACCTGGAGCAACGCATCCCCAACTACCGGCTGCGCCACTGGATCAGGCCGGGCCTGAGCGGCTGGGCCCAGGTGAACATGCCCTACACCTCCACGGTGGAGGATGCCGAACTGAAGCTGAGCTACGACCTCTTCTACCTGCGCAACAGCAGTGTCTGGCTGGATCTGCTCATCCTGTTCAAGACGATCAAGATCGTGCTCAAGGCCGCCGGGCGCTGAGCGTCAGCTACGGCCCACCAGTTTCTGGCGCAGCTTCTTGATGCGATCACGCAGATTGGCGGCCTCCTCGAAGTCCAGCTTCTTGGCCGCGGCCTTCATCTTGTCTTCCAGCTCCTGGATCAGCTCCGGCAGGGCATCGAGGGGCACCATCGCGAAGGAAGCAGGTTCGGCCTCGGGCTGCGGCGCATCCTCCTGGGCACGCCTGGAAACCTCCAGAAAGCTGAGAATGGCATTGCCGGCCCGCTTGCCGGCCGGGCTGGGGGTGATGCCGTGGCTCTCGTTGTAGGTCTGCTGGATCCCCCGGCGCCGCTCGGTTTCGGAGATGGCACGGGCCATCGAATCTGTGAGGTTGTCGGCATAGAGCAGGGCCACCCCCTCAACATGGCGGGCCGCCCGGCCAATGGTCTGAATCAAGGAGCGCTCGGCCCGCAGGAATCCCTCCTTGTCGGCATCGAGAATCGCCACCAGGGACACTTCCGGCAGATCCAGGCCTTCCCGCAGCAGATTCACCCCCACGAGGGCATCGAACTCCCCGTTGCGCAGATCCTGGATGATCTCGATCCGCTCGATCGAATGGATTTCCGAGTGCAGATAGCGCACGCGCACGCCATTCTCCGCCAGGTAATCGGTGAGGTCTTCGGCCATCCGCTTGGTGAGGGTGGTGATCAGGGTGCGCTCATCCCGCTCCGCCCGCAGCCGGATTTCTCCGAGCAGATCATCCACCTGGCCCTCCGTGGGCCGCACCTCCACCACCGGATCAAGCACGCCCGTGGGTCGGATCACCTGCTCGACCACATGGCCGTGGCTCTGCTCCAGCTCCCAGGCCCCAGGCGTGGCTGACACGAAGATGGTCTGACGGGCCTTCGACCAGAACTCCTCGGCCTTGAGCGGGCGGTTGTCGGCGGCGCTGGGCAGCCGGAAGCCATGCTCCACCAGCACCTGCTTGCGGGCCTGATCGCCGTTGTACATGGCGTGGAGCTGGGAGTTGGTGACGTGGCTCTCATCCACCACCAGCAGCCAGTCGTCCGGGAAATAGTCGATCAGGCACTCAGGCGGTGTGCCGGCCTGGCGTCCCGCCAGGTGCCGGGCGTAGTTCTCGACCCCGTTGCAGTACCCCACCTGCTGCAGCATCTCCAGGTCGTAGGTGGTGCGCTGCTCCAGCCGCTGGGCCTCCAGCAGCCTGCCCTGGCCATGGAGGTGCTCCAGGCGCTGGTGCAGCTCCTCGCGGATGGCCGTGATCGCCGCCTCGAGCCGGTCCTTGGGGGTAACGAAGTGCTTGGCGGGATAGATACTTATTTTTTCCAGGCTCTGCAGGATTTCACCTGTGAGGGGATCAACGTAGCGAATTGCCTCCACCTCATCACCGAACAGCTCGATGCGCACCAGGCGGTCTTCGTAGGCCGGACCGATCTCCAGCACATCCCCCTTGACCCGGAAGCGCCCGCGCGCGATCTCGATGTCGTTGCGGGAATACTGGTTGTTGACCAGCTCGCGCAGGGACCTGCGCAGGTTCAGCGTGTCTCCCACCTGAAAGGGCACCGCGGCCTTGAGGTATTCCGATGGAATTCCCAGGCCGTAGATGCAGCTGATCGAGGCCACCACGATCACATCCGGACGCTCGAACAGGGAGCGGGTGGCGGAGTGGCGCAGCATGTCGATCTCTTCATTGATCGACGCCGTCTTGGCGATGTAGGTATCGGAAACCGGAACATACGCTTCCGGCTGGTAGTAGTCGTAGTAGGAGATGAAGTATTCAACGGCATTGTTCGGGAAGAACTCCCGCAGCTCATTGCAGAGCTGCGCCGCCAGGGTCTTGTTGTGGGCCAGCACCAGGGCCGGACGGCCGGTGCGGGCGATCACATTGGCAATGGTGAAGGTCTTGCCGGTGCCGGTGGCCCCCAGCAGGGTCTGGTAACGATCACCGCGATCGACCCCTTGCACCAGAGCTTCGATGGCCGTGGGTTGATCGCCCTTCGGCTCATAGGGAGCCTGGAGCTCGTAGCGCGCCATGGCCGCAGGATCCAGGTGCACCCTGGACAAAGACAGCCACAATCCTAGGAATCAGCCACAGGCTGCGCCTGTCGAGATCGCGGCATTGGGCTCCGGCCGGGAATCCTCACCCCACGCCGACCGACGCCGACAGAGCGGCCGCTGCTCTGGTGAAGCTCACATCCAGGCCCAGCCAGCCCAGGATCAAGGTGCTGAGCACGCTGTAGACGATGGCGCCGAGGGCTGCACTCAGCAACCCGTTCTTCAGCCGGAAGCCCTGAATCAGCCAGGCCGCCAGAGCGAACAGAATGATCGTGATCACCCAGTTGTAGACCGCTGTGATCGGGGTGACCATGCCGCCGAGGCTGGTGATGGCCCAGGGCAAGGCCAGCACCAGCTTCAGCGGCCAGAGCAGCAGGGTGCCCAGCAGCCCGATCACCAGGGCGGAGAGAAGCGCCGTGCCGAAGCCACTGAACTCAACACCGAGGGGCAAGGCCCCCACGATCAGCAGGACCACAGCCCGGATGGGCCATTGCAGGAGCCAGATGAACGGGCCCATCACGGAAGAAGCGGCAACCGTTCAAAGTTAGTCAGAGCCGCCACCATGGCCAAGACGGGTGCCCCGAACTGTCACAGCCGTGGCGGCAGGGGCCAGGGCTTCGCGCAGGCCACGCACCACCGCCACCATGGCAAGCTCGTCGTCGAGGCGATTCACGGCGGAACCCACCCCCACGCCATGGGCACCGGCGGCGATGGCCATGGGCAGCGTGACCGCCGAGAGCCCGGAGGCGCAGAGCACCGGCAGCTCCACGGCCCGGCTGATGGCATGGGCTGCCGCCAGGGTGGGCGCCGCCTTCTCGATCAGGCCGAGGGTCCCCGCACTGAACGGGCGGGCGGCGGTGCCCCCTTCGGTCTGGATCAGGTCGGCACCGGCGGCGGCCAGATCAATAGCCAGCTGCTCCTGCTGATCGAGCGGCAGGAGATGGGGCACCGTGACCGAGAGCACCACCTCCGGCAGCAGCTCACGGGTGCGGCGGGTGAGGGCGAGCACGTCGTGGGCGGAGAAGATCCGCCCTTCGGCATAGAAGGCATCGAAATTGCCGATCTCGGCCATCGCGGCCCCGGCGGCGATGGCCTCGGGGAACAGCTCCGGATCGACTGCCGAAACACAGATCGGCAGGCCAGAGACGGCCGCCGCCAGGCGCACGATCTGCGGATCGCAGGCCACATCGAGCAGGTCGGCGCCACCGGCTCCGGCGGCACGGCAGATCCTCTCCACGCTGGCCGCCTCGAAGTTGCGCAGACCGGCGATCACCTTGAGCAACCGCCGGGATTGCAGCGCCGCTTGCAGGGGGGTGGGCAGGCTGGTGAGGCGCGACATCGGCGGGCAGGGCAGATGAAGGCGATTCTCCCATGGGGTCCCCTGCAGCACCGGTTGCACCGGCAGCTGCTGGCCGATCCCAAGCTGCTCCCACCGGGGAGGCGGCTGCTGCTGGCCGTCTCCGGTGGTCAGGACTCGATGGCCCTGGTGGCCCTGCTGCTGGAGCTGCGGCGTCTGCATGGCTGGGAGCTGCACCTCTGGCACGGCAACCATGGCTGGCGGGAGGAGGCGGGCGCCCAGGCCGCTGCCCTGGCGAGCTGGGCGGAGGCCCGGGGCCTGCCGATGCTGGTGGAGCGGGCCCCGGCAGGGTCAGCCGACCTGACCAGGGGCGCGGAAGCAACCGCTCGCCGCTGGCGCTACGAGCGGCTGAGTCGCCAGGCCCGCCGTCTGGGCAGCCTCCATGTGCTGACCGGCCACACCGGCAGTGACCGGGCCGAGACCCTGCTGTTCAACCTGGCAAGGGGGTGTGGCCTGCGGGGCCTGAGCAGCCTGCGCGCGCGGCGGCCCCTCCACGGCCCGATCGAGCTGGTGCGGCCCCTGCTGCGCTTCTCCCGGGCCGAGACCGCGGCCTTCTGTGAGCAGCACCAGCTACCCCTCTGGCTGGATCCCGGCAATGCCGACCCCCGCTTCAGCCGCAATCGCCTGCGCCAGGAGGTGCTGCCGGTGCTCGAGGACCTCCACCCCGGAGCCTGGCGGCGCATGGGCGCCCTGGCGGAGCGGCTGGAATCGACCCAGCAGCGCAGCGAGGAGCTGGCGCTGCTGGCCTTGGCGGCCCTGGAGGCACCCTTGCCAGCCGCCAGCGCAGACTCACCAGAGCAGGGGCCAGGCCTGCGGCGCCAGGGGCTGAGCCAGCTCTCGCCCGGCACCCAGGAGCTGTTGCTCGATCTCTGGCTGGAGCGCAACGCCGGAGTGCGCCTGGGGTCAGCGGGCCTTGGGGCCCTGCGGCAGCGGTTGCCTCTGGCCCGGGGGCCTGGCAGCCTGAACCTGCCCGGAGGCAGGAGCCTCCTCTGGGACCGGCAGACCCTGCGCCTGCACCGGACCCTGAGCGCACCCAACCCCTGCCAGCCATGAAACCCAGCGGCTTCGATCAGGCCTACAAGAGCGTGGAGCTGGCCTACAGCCAGGGACGCTTTGAGGAAGCCCTCCAGCAGGGGCAGGAGCTGCTTCAGCAGGCACAGCTCAAAGCAGAGGATCCCCACAGCCTGCGGCTGAAGCTGCTGCTGGGACACATCCATTTCTACGGCTTGCGCCAGCCGCGGGAAGCAGGAGACCTCTACCGCCAGGTGCTGGCCACCGCCAGCGGGGAGAGCACCTACAGCGATCTGGCCGCCGAGGGACTGGCCCTCTGCGAGCCGAGTGGGCCGGCCACCGGCCAGGGCATGGCGCCCCCGTCGCTGGCTCCGGCTCCGCCAGACGCAGGCCTGGAGGCAGAGCTCGGCCAGGATGACGACACCTCAAGCCAGTCCGTGGAGCCGGTCCGGGTGGAGGTGCTGAGCGAACCCCCAGGCACCGGGGCCACCACCGCCAGCGAGCAGATCCGCTTCAGCCCAGAGGAGGAAGCGGAGCTGGCCAAGGGTCTGCTGCGGGTGGTGCTGCGCTGAGGGCAGGGCAGCCCCCAGCCCGTAGCGCTCAGTTGGAAGCGGTGGAACGCCGACGGCGCACGCGGTTGGCGGGCATCTCGGGTTCCTCCCGCTTGGCCGCCGCGGCCTCAACGACAGGTGCCAGCGTGGGGGTCTTGACGACGGCGGGTGCGGTGGCCGTGGAGGCAGCAGCGCCGGCGGGCTGAACGCGCTGGGGAGCCGGGGCGTGGTTGCGGATCACCGGTTCGCGGCTTGAGCCTTCGCGGCTTCCCCCATCGCGGCCACCGTGGCGACCACCACGGGGGGCCGGACGGCTGTCGGGCTCGGCATCGGCACGCCCCTTGTAGGCCGGGGTGCCGGCTGGAGCGGGCTGCACCAGGCAGATGATCAGAGGCTCCACCTGCAGCTCCCGGCGCAGGCGCCGTTGCAGGCCGACCTCGATCTCCCGCTGCACGCCCACCCAGTCGACATCGGGGGCCGTGCCACCGGTGTTGCGGGCCAGCTGCTTCCAGCGGTTCTCGAGCACCCAGCCGATCTCCCTCTCAGCCCAGATCGAGAGCCGGCGCGCATCGGCCGTGGTGACCACACCGCGCAGGTTGACCCGTGGCGGAGCACCCATCACCCCGTCGGTGCTGATCACGGTCAGGAGGGTGATCACGCCGTCTTCGGCCAGCTGCTGCCGCTCCTTCAGCACCCGGGTGTCGACGATGCCGTTGCGGGAGGCATCGAGCAGCTCGATGCCGGCCTTGACGGGATCCCCCTTGTGGATGGAGCTGGGGGTGAGCTCCACCACATCCCCGTTGTCGATGATCAGCATGTTGTCGGCGGGGATCCCCATCGACTGGGCCGTGCGCGAGTGGCACACGAGCATGCGGTGCTCACCGTGCACCGGCACGAAGAACTTCGGCCTGGTGAGGGCCAGCATCAGCTTGTGGTCTTCCTGGCAGCCATGGCCCGACACGTGGATGCCTTCGCCCTTGCCATAGACCACCTTGGCCCCCATCATCATCAGCCGGTCAATGGTGTTGACCACCGAAATGGTGTTCCCGGGGATCGGGCTGGCGGAGAAGATGATCGTGTCGGTGGGTTTGACCTGCACCTGAGGATGTTCACCGCGGGAGATGCGGCTGAGCGCGGCCAGGGGTTCGCCCTGGCTGCCGGTCATCAGCAGCAGGGTTTCGCGGTCAGGGAGGTCGCGGATCTGCTTGATCGGCACGAACAGCTCATCGGGGCAGCGGATGTAGCCGAGCTCCCGGGCCTTGGCGATCACGTTGAGCATGGAGCGGCCCAGCAGGCCCACCTTGCGGCCATGCTTCATGGCCAGCTCCAGGATCATCGAAACCCGGTGCACGGAACTGGCGAAGGTGGTCACAATCACGCGGCCATCGGAATTGGCGAAATGGCGATCGAGGTTGGGGTACACCGCCCGCTCCGGCGGGGTGAAGCCAGGCACTTCGGCATTGGTGGAATCACTGAACAGGCAGAGCACGCCCTGCTCGCCGTAGTGGGCCATCCGCTGGATGTCGAAGTATTCACCATCCACAGGCGTGTGATCGAACTTGAAGTCGCCGGTGAAAATCACCACTCCCACTGGGGTGGTGATCGCCAGGCTGAAGCTGTCGGCAATGGAGTGGGTGTTGCGGATGAACTCCACCTGAAAATGCTGGCCCACCTTGACCACATCCCGTGGGCTCACCGTCTGGATCACGGTGCGGTCGGTGACGGCAGCCTCCTCCATCTTTCCCTGCAGCATCGACATGGCCAGCCTGGGGCCATAGATCACCGGGATGTTGAAGTTCTTGAGGTGGTGGGGAATGCCGCCGATGTGATCTTCATGACCGTGGGTCACGATCATGCCGCGGATGCGCTTCTGGTTTTCACGCAGGTAGCTGGTGTCGGGCAGCACCACGTTGACGCCGTGCATGCCATCACTGGGGAATGCCAGTCCGGCATCCACCAGCATCAGCTCATCGCCGTATTGGAACACGCAGGTGTTCTTGCCGATCTCATGAAGACCTCCGAGGGGAATCACCCGCAGGGTGGGCTGGTTCGTGGCGGTGGCGTTCTTGTTGTTGCTTGAGCTCATGGGGTGTGGAACGAGGGATTGAAGGAAAGTCGTACGGAATCTGGTGTTGCTGTTGCGAGAACTCCAGGCCGCACAGCGCTGGAGCCGAGCCATGGCGTCAGGTGGGACGCAGGGCAGCCAGGGCGGTGGTCAATCGGGCACGGACGTCGCTGTCGGCGGAGACCAGCGGGAGACGGGGGGACCCCACGGGCCAGCCCTCCAGTTCAAGGGCGGCTTTGACGGGAATCGGATTGGTGGTGGAGAACAGAGCCCGGCAGAGGGGCAGCAGGCGTTCGTGCAGGCTGAGGGCCGTGGCCAGCTCGCCGGCCAGAAAGGCGGAGATCATGCGCTGGATCTGGGGCCCCACCAGATGGCTGGCCACACTCACCACGCCGACGGCGCCCACGGCCAGCATCGGCAGGGTGAGGGCATCGTCGCCGCTGTAGATCGCCAGACGGTCGCCGCAGAGCAGCCGCAACTGGCTGACTTCTGCGGTGCTGCCGCTGGCGGCCTTGTAGCTCACCACATTGGGGAGATCGAGCAGGCGGGCCGTGGTACTGGGCTCGAGGCTGCAGCCGGTGCGGCCGGGGATGTTGTAAAGCATCACCGGGAGGCGGGGGGCCGCCTGGGCGATCGCCCGGAAATGGGCTTCCAGCCCCTCCTGGGGTGGCTTGTTATAGTAAGGGACCACCACCAGGGCGCCGTCGGCGCCTTCCTCGGCCGCCCGCCCGATCGCCTCGATGGCCTCAGAGGTGCTGTTGCTGCCCGCTCCGGCCAGCACCGTGGCTCGCCCCGACACCGCGGTTTTCACCGCATCAAACAGATCGTGCTGCTCCTGCCAGCTCAGGGTGGGGGATTCGCCGGTGGTGCCGCAGAGCACAAGCCCGTCGGAGCCGTGATCCACCAGGTGCTGCGCCAGACGGGCCGCCAGATCGAGATCGACCGCTCCATCCGCACTGAACGGGGTGACCATCGCGGTGAGCACCCGGCCGAAGGGCGGTTGCCGTTGGCCCATGGCGCTCAAACCGCACCTCCCACAGCGGCTTCAGAGGGAGCCCCGGCAGGCTGGGCAGCAGCCTCACGCCAGGCTGGATCCAGCAGCAACTCGGCGATCTGAACAGCATTGAGCGCCGCTCCCTTGCGGATCTGATCGCCGCAGAGCCAGAGCTCGAGGGCGTTGGGTTCGCTGAGGTCCTGGCGGATGCGTCCCACCGCCACCGGGTCACGGCCGGCGACATCGGTGGGCATCGGGAAACGGTTGGCGTCGAAATCCTCCAGCAGCTCCACCCCCGGGGCCGCCGCCAGCAGAGCCCGGGCCTCCGCGACGGGGAAGGGGTGCTCGAACTCGATGTTCACGGCCTCGGAGTGGGCCCGCAGCACCGGCACCCGCACGCAGGTGGCCGACAGCCGCAGCTCCGGCAGACCCATGATCTTGCGGGTTTCGTGCAGCATCTTGAGCTCCTCCTCGCAGTAGCCGCTGGGCTGGAGCGGTGAGTTGTGCAGAAAGAGATTGAAGGCCAGGGAATGGGGCAGCACCTCGCTCACCGGCTCCCCCCCATCGAGCACGGTGCGGCTGAGTTCACGCAGTTCCTCCATCGCCCGGGCACCGGCACCACTGGCCGACTGGTAGGTGCTCACCACCACCCGCCGGATCGCACGACGGGACTGCAGAGGCGCCAGGGCCAGGGTCAGCAGGATCGTGGTGCAGTTGGGGTTGGCGATGATTCCCCGGTGGCCCTGGGCCGCCTCGGGATTCACCTCGGGGACCACCAGCGGCACCTCGGGATCGAGGCGGAAGGCACTGGAGTTGTCGATCACGACGGCGCCGGCTTCCACCGCCACCGGAGCCCAGCGCCGGGAAATCGAGCCGCCGGCGGAGGCCAGCACCACATCCACTCCCTGGAAAGAGGCAGCGTCGACCGCCTCGATGCTGTGCTCACGGCCCTGCCAGATCAGCCCTCGTCCGGCGGAGCGGGGGGACGCCAGAAGCCGCAGCTCACCGACCGGGAAGCGGCGTTCGTGCAGAAGCGCCAGCAACTCCTGGCCCACAGCACCCGTGGCTCCGAGCACGGCCACGGTCAGGGGCCGCCTGGGCAGAGGTTGAGCGGTGGCAGTGGTTGACAACGGCAACAGGGGGTGAAAACGCTGGTCCTTGTGGCTGGGCCTGGACCCGATCAAGGGGGCACCCGGGGTGGGTCAAGGCAGACGCCATTGGCGCGGATGGGGATGGCTCCGGTGAACCGGGATGAGCCATCAGAAGGGGCTGAAGGAAGGTTGGAAGAGTTGCGGGGGAACGGGAAAGACTTGAGGAGCCTGGGCCAGCGTCACGCTCCGTGAGGAGGAGGGAGCTGAGCACGGTGGACCGAAGGCTCGAAGCGGAACCGAATGGTCCAGGGGATATCAACGACCGCATGTCGTCTCTCACACAATACGCTGCCCGCGCCTCCTCCGGGGCACTGGCGATGCCCTTGGAGGGCACGGAGGAGGCCCAGGAGCATGAGTTCTTAGGATCGCGGGCTGCATCGTCGCGGTCCCGGCCGTTTCTCCATGAGCTCCGCTTTGAAGGTCAAGACCAGCCCCCGTCCCGGCAGCAGGCTGGCGCTGGAGGTGGCCGTCCCCGGCGGCCGCTCCCAGGCCAGCTACGAGGCCGCCGTGGCGAAGCTGAGCCGCAGCGTGCGGCTGCCCGGATTCCGCCAGGGCAAGGTGCCCCGTCCGGTGTTGCTGCAGCAGATCGGCCCGCTGCGGATTCGCGCCACCGCCCTCGAAGACCTGGTGGACAGTGTCTGGCGGGACGCCCTGGAGCAGGAAAAGATCGAAGCCCTGAGCAGCCCGGAGCTGAGCGAAGGCTTCGAGGCCCTGCTGGAGCGCTTCAGCCCCGGTGAGGACCTCACCCTCACCCTTGAGCTGGACGTGCAACCAACCCCCAGCCTCAAGGCCACCAAAGGGCTCAAGGCCGAGGCCGAGCTGATCAGCTACGACCCCGCACGGGTCGACGAGATGCTCGAGCAATCGCGCCGCCAGCTGGCCACCCTGGTGCCCGTGGAGGACAGGCCCGCGGCCAGCGGCGATCTGGCGGTGGTGGCGTTCAGCGGAACCTTCGTCGACACCGATGAGGCGATCGAGGGCGGCAGCTCCGACGCGATGGAGGTGGAACTGGAGGAAAGCCGGATGATCCCCGGCTTCGTGGCGGGCATCCTCGGCATGGCCGTGGGTGAGGAGCGACAGGTGAGCTGCCGTTTCCCAGACGACTACCCCCAGGAGGCGGCCCAGGGACGGGAGGCCAGCTTCACCATCACCCTCAAGGAGCTCAAGGCGCGCGAGCTGCCCGCCCTCGACGACGCCTTTGCCAAGGAGGCCAGCGACAAGGAAACCCTCGCGGAGCTCAGAACCGATCTGGAGACCCGCCTGCGGGAGGACACCGAGCAGCGGGCTCGCCGCAGCCGCCACGATGCCCTGCTCGCTTCGCTGGTGGAGCAGCTGGAGGTGGATCTGCCCGAGACCCTGATCCAGCAGGAGATCCGCTCCCTGATCGAGCAGACCGCCTCACAGATCGCCCAGCAGGGGATGGATGTGAAGAAGCTGTTCACCCCCGACCTGGTGCGCAACCTGATGGACAGCTCCAGGCCCGAGGCCGAGCAGCGGCTGCGGCGCAGCTTCGCCCTCAAGGCCCTGGCCGAGGCGGAAGACATCCGGCCTGAGGCCGCAGCGATCGAGGCCAAGGTCAAGGAAGTGAGCCAGGGCCTGAGCGACACCAGTTCGATCGATCCGGTTCGCCTGCGCGAAGCCGTGGGCGAAGACCTGCTGCGGGAGACCCTGCTGGAGTGGCTCGAGGCCAACAGCACCGTCAGCGAGAAAGCGCCTGAAGCCGAGCCGGCCGCCGAGGCCGACGACCAGGCCTGAGGCCGCCATAGATTGAACGCCTGCACCGTTTCCCCTGCCCCGGCCGCGTGATCGAAGCCCTTCGCTCCCACCCGATCCAGAACACCTGGCAGGCCTCACCCGGCGTGCTGCCAACGGTGGTGGAGCAGTCCGGGCGAGGCGAGCGGGCGTTCGACATCTATTCCCGCCTGCTGCGGGAGCGGATCATCTTCCTCGGCACCGGCATCGACGATCAGGTGGCCGACTCCCTGGTGGCCCAGCTGCTGTTCCTGGAGGCCGAGGACCCCGAAAAGGACATTCAGATCTACATCAATTCCCCCGGGGGGTCCGTCACCTCGGGCCTGGCCATCTACGACACCATGCAGCAGGTGGCCCCCGACGTGGTGACCATCTGCTACGGCCTGGCAGCCAGCATGGGGGCCTTCCTGCTCTCAGGCGGCACCAAGGGCAAGCGGATGGCCCTGCCCAGCGCCCGGATCATGATCCACCAGCCCCTGGGGGGCGCCCAGGGACAGGCGGTGGACATCGAAATCCAGGCCAAGGAGATCCTCTTTCTCAAGGACACCCTCAACGGTCTGATGGCCGAGCACACCGGTCAGCCCCTCGAGAAGATTGCGGAAGACACCGACCGCGACTACTTTTTGTCTCCGCCCGAGGCCCTGAGCTACGGCTTGATCGATCGTGTCGTTGATGACACCACTCCGGTTTGATCCTTAAGGTCTGCTGACGAACCTCCGGTTCCGGCCGATCCTGGAAGGCCGGACCATGCCCTACCCCCTGACCAGGACGCCCCAGCCCGATGGCCAAGTTCGACGCCCATCTCAAGTGCTCGTTCTGCGGCAAGTCTCAGGAGCAGGTGCGCAAACTGATCGCCGGCCCAGGCGTCTACATCTGCGATGAGTGCATCGATCTCTGCAATGAGATCCTCGACGAAGAGCTGGTCGAAAGCCACGGCAGTGCAAGGGCCCACGGCGACCCGGCCCGCAAGCCGGCCGTCAAGAAGAGCAGCAAACCGGCCCCCACCCTGGCGAGCATCCCCAGGCCCCAGCAGATCAAGGCCTTCCTCGACCAGCAGGTGGTGGGTCAGGACGAGGCCAAGAAGGTGCTCTCGGTGGCGGTCTACAACCACTACAAGCGGCTGGCCTGGCAAGGCGACGGCAAAGGTGAGGCTGACCACTCCGCCACCCGCCTGCACAAGTCGAACATCCTGCTGATCGGCCCCACTGGCTGCGGCAAGACCCTATTGGCGCAAACGCTGGCTGAACTGCTCGACGTGCCCTTCGCGGTGGCTGACGCCACCACCCTCACCGAGGCGGGCTATGTGGGTGAGGACGTGGAGAACATCCTGCTGCGTCTGCTGCAGAAGGCCGATCTCGATGTGGAGCAGGCCCAGCGCGGCATCATCTACATCGACGAGATCGACAAGATCGCCCGCAAGAGCGAGAACCCCTCGATCACCCGCGACGTGTCCGGTGAAGGGGTGCAGCAGGCCCTGCTCAAGATGCTCGAGGGCACCGTCGCCAACGTGCCGCCCCAGGGGGGGCGCAAGCATCCCTATCAAGACTGCATTCAGATCGACACCAGTCAGATCCTGTTCATCTGCGGCGGTGCCTTCGTCGGCCTCGACGACGTGGTGCAGCGGCGGCTGGGCCGCAACTCGATCGGCTTCATCCCGGCGGACGGCCGCGGCCGCGGCCATCGCGAACTCAAGGCCAGCCAGGTGCTGCGCCACCTCGAACCCGACGACCTGGTGCGCTACGGGCTGATCCCGGAATTCACCGGCCGACTGCCGGTCAGCGCCGTGCTGGAGCCCCTCGACGTGCACTCCCTGGAGTCGATCCTCACAGAACCGCGGGATGCCCTGATCAAGCAGTTCCAGACGCTGATGAGCATGGACAGCGTGCGCCTGGAATTCGAACCCGGCGCCATCGAGGCGATCGCCCTAGAAGCCCATCGGCGCCGCACCGGTGCCCGAGCCCTGCGCGGCATCGTTGAGGAGCTGATGCTGGATCTGATGTACGACCTGCCCTCCGACAGCGAGGTCACCACTTACACGATCACCCGTGAGCTGGTGGAGCAGCGCAGCAAGGCCAAGGTGCTCCCTTATCCCAGCGTGGTCAACCAGCAGGAATCGGCCTGACCTGAGCGGCAATCCACCCCTGACCGACCTTGCCCGGCATGAGGTCCCGGCGGCAGGGTGAATCGGTTGCACCTTTCCTCGATCACAGCCCATGGCAGCCGCCGACCATCTGGAGGTGCCCCGGCAGCACGGGCTGTTCAACCACCACGGCATCGACCTGGGCGATGGCACCGTGGCCCATTACCTCGAGGGACGCGAGATCCTGCGCTCTCCCCTCGACGCGTTCAGCCGCGGCGAGACCGTGGAGCCCGTGGCCTATGACCCGGCCGAGATCTCCCCGCCGGGGGTGACCCTGCGCCGGGCCATGGGACGGCTGGGGGAGCAGCGTTACAACCTGATCTTCAACAACTGCGAACACTTCGCGATCTGGTGCAAGACCGGTCGTCACCGCAGCGCCCAGGTGGAGGGCTGGCTCCACACCGGCAGCCTGGGCGCTCTGATGCTTGGTCAGCTCGTGCCGGCGGCCCTGATCACCGGCGTGCGCCTGCTGCTCCGGAAGGGCCTCAGCCTGGATGGCGCGCAGCTGGAGAAGGGCCGGGTGCTGGCGCAGCAGAGCCTGGAGCAACTCGATGGCCTGCGCCTGAAGCTGCAGCAGAAACTGGAGACGGAACTGGCCCGGGCCGAAGCGCGCTGGGGGGAGGGCAGAGACGGCGCTTCCGAGCAGTTCGTGACCCTGCGCCTGGCGGCCCAGAACCTGGCCGATCAGCTGGAGGAGGTGGAGGAGATGGAGGACCGCCTGGAGCGGCTGCTGGCCCCGAAACCCTCTGAGTAGCCTCATGGCCCAGGCCGTCCGGGGAGCACCCGCCATGACCCAGGCCCGTGCCTACCTGCCCCTGCCCCAGAAATACAGGCCCCAGCGCTTCGACCAGCTGGTGGGGCAGGAAGCGATCGCCTCCACCCTCAGCAGTGCCCTGCGCCAGAACCGGATCGCACCGGCGTACCTGTTCAGCGGACCCCGGGGCACGGGCAAGACCTCCAGCGCCCGGATCCTGGCGCGGTCGCTCAATTGCCTGGAAGCGGCAGGACCCACTCCCGAACCCTGTGGGGTCTGTGAGCTCTGCCGTTCGATCACCGCCGGCAACGCCCTGGATGTGATCGAGATCGATGCCGCCTCCAACACCGGTGTCGACAACATCCGTGAACTGATCGAGCGCTCCCGCTTCGCGCCGGTGCAGGCCCGCTGGAAGGTCTACGTGATCGATGAGTGCCACATGCTCTCGACCGCCGCCTTCAACGCCCTGCTCAAGACCCTGGAGGAACCCCCGCCGCGGGTGGTGTTCGTGCTGGCCACCACCGATCCCCAGCGGGTGCTGCCCACGATCCTCTCCCGCTGCCAGCGCTTCGATTTCCGCCGGATTCCCCTGGAGGCCCTCGAGGGCCACCTGCGCTTCATCGCCGGCGCAGAGGAGATCGGCATCACCCCGGAGGCCCTGCACGTGGTGGCGTTGCGGGCCCAGGGGGGCCTGCGGGACGCCGAGAGCCTGCTCGACCAGCTCAGCCTGCTGAGCGCGCCGATCGAGGCTGCGGCGGTGTGGGAACTGCTCGGCGCCGTGCCAGAGCAGGAGCTTCTGGACCTGGTGGTCGCCATGGGAGCAGGTGATCCCGTGGGAATCCTCGAGACCTGCCGCCGCCTGCTCGATCGGGGCCGGGAGCCGGGAGCCCTGCTGCAGGGTCTGGCCAGTCTGCTGCGGGATCTGGTGCTGGCCGGGGTGGCCCCGGACCGGCTGGAACTCACCGCGGTCAGTGCCCAGCTGCAGCCTCTGTTGCCCGAGCAGGCCCGCCGCATCGGCAAGGCGAGGCTGCTCAGCTGGCAGGCGCAGCTCAAGGGCAGCGAACAGCAACTGCGCCAGAGCGCCCAGCCCAGGCTCTGGCTGGAGGTGCTGCTGCTGGGGCTGATCGCCGAGGCCGCCACGTCCCACCACAGTCCCCCAGCAGCGCCAGCAGCGCCAGCAGCGAAGCCTGCAGCACCGCCCCAGGCCCAGCCAGCCGCTCCAGCGGCCGCTCCCCCTGCCGCTCCGCCAGCCCCTGCGGCTGGCCCGGAGAGTCAGGATCTCGGGGAGCTCTGGCAGCAGATCCTCTCCAGCCTGGAGCTGCCCTCCACCCGGATGCTGCTCTCCCAGCAGGCCTCTCTGCTGCGCCTTGATGGTCAACGGGCCGTGGTGCGGGTCAGCGGCAAGTGGATCGCCATGGTGCAGAGCCGGCTTCCCCTGCTGGAGTCCGCCCTGCTCCAGGCCCTGGGCAGCCCCCGCCAGGTGCTGCTGGAAGCATCCGAGCAGCCCGGCAGCAGTCCTGTGGCGGCCGCGGTCGTGTCCCCACCCTTGGTGCCGGTGCCGGTGGTGCCTGTGGTCCAGGTGGAGCCGGTGGTGCCAGCCCCACCAGTCCCGACTCCACCGCCAGGACCGCCCCCGGCACCTGAGCCAGCCCGGCCCGGCGAGCCCGGTGAGCGATCAGAGCGGCAACCGCTCGACGATCAGGCCCGCCGTCTGGCCGACTTCTTCAACGGCGAAGTGGTCCGCCTGGAGGAATGAACCAGGCCGGGTCAGGAGGCCTGGGTGGAAGGATCCGCCAGCGGGTCAGTGCCGGCAACGAGGTCATCACCCTCGCCTTCACTGCCGCTCTCACCGCCCAGGTGCTGGGTCTTGGCCCAGACCAGGCGCTTGGGCAACAGGGCCATGCGCAGGGTGACCCAGGGGATGACCACGAACCAGTGCATCAGATAGGCGATGCCCAGCGCAGCCGCCAGGGGATTCATCGCCGGTAGAGCAGGGCCATCGCTGGGTCGGCGGCAGCCGGCCACGATCGCTGCGCCGGAAAGCCCGAGGACCACGAGCGACAACGGCCAGACCGTGGGGGGCGTGCGGGTGATCAGCGCCGTGAGCAGGTCAACCACCGAGACCATCGGCAGCACGTACTGGAGCAGGAAGTAGCTGGTGAGATCCAGTTTCTGGGAGGAGTTCAGGCGCTTGGAGAGCAGCCCTGGCCAATAGTCGAAGAAGCGCTGCAGGCCCCCTTCCGCCCAGCGCTGACGTTGCCTCCAGAGGGCGGGGAGGGTGAGCACCGCCTCCTCCTCCACGGGGGGATCCCAGAGGATGCCCACGGGCTCGCCGGCCAGCAGCAGCCGAAAACTGAGATCAAGGTCATCGGTGACGGTCTCCTCGTTGAACCCCCCGGCCCGGGTGATCGCCTCCCGGCGCAGCAGCTGACCATTGCCCCGCAATTCCGCCACGCCACCGCTGGCCAGCCGGCCCTCCTGAACCACCGAATCCAGGGCCATTTCCATGGCCTGGGCGCGGGTGAGCAGGTTGCAGCCCGCATTCACCACAGCCTTGCGCAGCTGCATGGCCGACCAGCCGCCCTGCTCCGCCTGCGGGATCAGCCGCTCGAGCAGATCCTCCTGAAGGCCGGCGTCAGCGTCGAGCACCAGCATCCAGCGGCCCTCGAGGCGCCCGAGCACGGCATTGAGGGCGCCGGACTTGCCACCGCCGGCGTGGCGGGGCCGTCGCAGCACCTGCAGCATCGGTGTGCTGGCCTCCAGGGCCTTGAGCACCTCAGGGGTGCGGTCCTCGCTGCCGTCGTCCACCACCCAGAGGCGGACAACCCCATGGCGGTAGCGCAGACGGCTGACCCGCTCCACCAGACGACCGATCACGGCCTGCTCATCACGGGCCGCCACCACCACATCCACCGCCGGCCAGGGCCCAGGCCAGGAGCCTTCGCCGACCAACGTCTCAGGAATGGCGCAGTCTGCTGAAGACCGGGGCCGGCTGCGACGCCAGAGCTGTCCCAGCACGGTGCGCACCACGTAGGCGCCGAGCAGGAGGGTGAGGCTGGTGGCGGGCAGAAGATTGCGGGGCGGCTCCAGCCAGTGGGGTGCGACCCCGGCCCAGCCGCAGAGCACGACGAACAGGGCGGCTTTGCCGCGACGGCCGTCGGAGCTGGAACCGGTGGGTGTCATGGCAACTCCGTCATGGCAACCGCGCCGGCCTGGCTGGTCCGCATCGCTGCGAACTCTAAAGGCCCCCACTGAGGACTTCCAGGGGGACCAGCTCGGTGCCCGGGTAATAGTGCGCCAGAATCCGCTGCTGGCTCCAGCCGCGCCCCCCCAGATCGATGGCCCCCTGCTGGGAGAGGCCTGCGCCATGGCCGAAGCCACCCCCGCTGAAACTCCAGCGGCCCGGCCCGTCGGGCCTGACCACAAAGAGGGTGCTCGGGAGTTGGCGGAAGGTGCGGCGGATCGCGTCGAGGCGCAGCACCCGCTGCCCTGTGCTGCCCACCACCGCAAGGGCGAGCACCCGGCCGCTGGGGCCGCGCTCGAGGACCTTCAGTGCGCTGGGCTGCCCCACACCCCCGGGCCCTTTCTCAAGGGCCTGGCGGATCCGGGTGGCGTTCAGCTGGCGGCTCCAGCGAAAGAGGGGATGGCCGGCGCCGTAGGCGGTTCTGCCATCGCGCAGCAGCTCAGGCAGGCTGGCGGCGGGCAGCGGCAGGGCAAACCGCTTGGCAAAGGCCGGAGGGCCATCGGGGCGGGCCTGCAGGTAGGGCAGGGGCGCGCCGCTCCAGGCCTCCTCGAATCCGGCGGCGATGCCACCGTTGCTGGCGTGATAAACGGCGTGGATCGGCTGGCCCTGCCAGCTCAGCACCTGCCCCCGGGTGGCTTGCACGGCTCGGCGCACGGCGCCACCGGCCAGGCGCGGATCGGCGTACACCTGGCACTGGGTGTCGGAGCAGAGGTGGTAGCCATCGACGTCGTAGCGATGGCTGTTGCGCAGGGCCCAGGTGCGGGCGAGAACGGCCTGGGCGGCAAGGGCCGCCGCGGGAGAGCCCGCACCGATCTCATGGGGAACCACTCCCAGCAGGTAGCGCTCCAGGGGCACCTGCTCGATCAGGCTCCAGCCGCCGTAGGCATTGGGCTGCAAGCGGAACGGCCCCTGGAACACCCCCTTGCCCCAGCGCAACCCCGCCGGGGCCTTGAGGCGCAGGGGGCCCTGCAGCGCGATGACGCTGCCATCAGCGCCGGTGGCCTCCAGCTCCAGGCGGGTTGTCACCTCCCGCCGCCAGGTCCTGACCTGAAAGCCTTCGGGGGGAGCTGTCCCGGCAGGAGCCCACACCTCCCACTCCGCCGGATGGGCGATCACGGGCTCCACACCGAGCCGGCGCCAGGCCTGGGCTGCCTGATCAGCCGTTTCAAAACTGGAGAAGGGGCCCAGGACGCTGCGCTCGATCAGCAGGGGTTCCTGCAGGGGCCGCTCCCGCCAGCGCAGGCTGAGGGTGGAGCCCTGCAGCGTTCTGCCGCTCGCATCCTGCAGCTCCAGGCGACCGGAGGCCGCCTTCAGCTGCAGGGGAGGGGCCTTGGCCGCGGCCACGCCGGGGGCCGGGCCGAGCCGGGAGCCCAGGGCGACCCAGAGCACCGGCCGGGTGAGCTCGATCGCCGGGCGGGGCGGGGTGGGCCAGTGCAGGGCGACAGCCGGCATGGCGCGGCAGCCCGGGGCCAGCAGGAGAGAGCCGCCGAACCCCAGGGCGAGCGGCGTCAGGCGCGGCAGCGACCGCGGGAAGGACGGGGCGAGGAAACGCATGGCAAAACCGTACGGCCGGGGGGAAGATCCTGAAGGAGTTGGCGGAAGGGGCATCAACGTCGTACTTTGGTTGTTTGTGAACGGGCGTCAGACATGCCGAAGCTCAAGACCCGCAAAGCAGCTGCCAAGCGGTTCAAGATGACCGGCAGTGGCAAGTTCATGCGTCGCCGCGCCTTCCACAACCACCTGCTCGATCACAAGAGCCCCAAGCGCAAGCGCTACCTCGGCACCATGGCGGTGGTCGATGAGCGCGATGCCGACAACGTGAGCCTCATGCTCCCCTACGCAGGCTGAGGCCCGGCGAAAGCCAGCTGCTCCTGAATTTCAACCGTCCAACCGAGAGTTCTCCATGGCCCGCGTCAAGAGGGGCAATGTCGCCCGTAAACGCCGCAACAAGATCCTCCGTCTCGCCCGCGGCTTCCAGGGCAGCAACGGCAGCCTCTTCCGCACCGCCAACCAGCGGGTGATGAAGGCCCTCTGCAATGCCTACCGCGACCGTCGCCGGCGCAAGCGCGATTTCCGCCGCCTCTGGATCGCCCGGATCAACGCGGCCGCTCGCCTCAACGGTCTCAGCTACAGCCGGCTGATCGGTGGTCTCAAGCGCTCCGACGTTCTTCTCAACCGCAAGATGCTGGCCCAGCTGGCCCTGGCTGATCCCGGCAGCTTCAGCGACGTGGTGGGCGCCGCCCGCTCCTGATCTGACCCACGCCGCACCCACTCCGCGCTGACCCCCCTGCAGGCCCGATGGACCTTCTCCTTCCACAGGCCTATCTGATCGGCCTGATCGTTCTGCTGGGTGGTGCCGCCGTCGTCATCGGGCTGCAGGTCTGGCGCGTGCGGGCCGATGAAGTTCGTCTTGCCAAGCTGGAGAACCAGGTCAAGGAGGAGTCGAAGGACGCCGCCACGCTCTACGAGCTGGCCTCGGTGCAGTTGCGCAAACGCCTCTACGACCAGGCCGTCGACTCCCTCAAGCTGGCTCTGAAGCGCTCGGATGGCGAACCCGGTGAAGCGCGGGCGCTGATGCAGAACGCCCTGGGCTTCGCTCTGGCTGCTCAAGGCAACCATGCCGCGGCCATCCGTCACTACAAGCTGGCCCTGCAGGCCAAGGCGGATTACCCCGTGGCCCTCAACAACCTGGGCTATGCCCTCGAGAGGCAGGCTCTCCACGAAGAGGCACGCCAGGCCTACAACCAGGCTCTGGCCCTCGATCCCTCCAACAAGACCACCAGCAAGCGCCTGAAGCTGCTGGATCGCCGCTTCCCCGCTGATTCAGCCGAGCCTGGAGCCAAGGGGATGGCCCCGTCCGCCGGACGTTCGAGCACGGCCGCCAACGCCAGTTCCGCCAAGAAGGAGTCAGGGCCGAAGAAAGCCGCCTGAGGCGGCCTGGGCCCCAGACACCAGCGGCTCACCAGAGACCACGAATCGGAGCTCCTGTGGCAGGAGCTTCTGCAGGGGAGGCTGCCTCCTCAACCACAGGCCGGAGGTCGAAGCGACCGCCGGGATTGGTCAGGCGCGGCGCGACCCAGCCCGCCAGCTCCAGCCCCTGCACCCCGCTGATCTCCCCACCCGACTCCATCCCGCCGACTTCGCAATCGCAGAGCATCAGCAGATCGAGCTGGTCGGATTTGGCGTTGAGGTTGCCCTGCACCCCCACCGTGGTCTCACCCACCTGCATCTCGCCGCGCAGGTCGACCATCTGGCCCATCGGGGTGGCTTCGACCAGGCGCAGCAGCACCGGCTGGGGGGCGCCTCCACTGAAGGAGCGGTAGACGCCCGACCAGACCCTGGGCAGCTCACGGGCCAGTTCGACGGCCCGGCCCTTGGGATCGAAGGTTTCGACCGGCCCCAGCTCGGTCTCGAACACCTCAATCGATGACGACGGCGGCGCTCCGAAGGGCACGACGCTGCCCACCGGCAGGGGATTCATGGCCAGCTGGGGGTCGGCGGCAGCCAGCAGCAACGGCAGGAGCAGCGGCATCGCGAGTGTTCCGGGAGCACGTCCACGCAGGCTAAGGGTGTGAAGCCCTGCCGGCCGGGCTGGAACAGCCGCTGCGGCCACCGTTCGCGGTAGTTTCGCGGCCTGGCTGAGGCCTCGACCACATCCGAATGGACAGCGACCCCCTGGTGATCGCAGGACGGCCCTTCCGCAGCCGCCTGATGACCGGCACCGGCAAGTATCCGAGCCTGGCGGCGATGACCGACAGCCTGGCGGCCAGCTCCTGCGAGATCGTCACCGTGGCGGTGCGCCGGGTGCAGTCCCAGGCCGCCGGGCATCAGGGGCTGATCGAGGCGATCGACTGGAGCCGCCACTGGATGCTCCCCAACACCGCCGGATGCGCCACCGCCGAAGAGGCGGTGCGGGTGGCACGGCTCGGCCGGGAACTGGCGCGTCTGGCCGGGCAGGAGGACAACACCTTCGTGAAGCTGGAGGTGATCCCCGACAGCCGGCATCTGCTGCCTGATCCGATCGGCACCCTGCAGGCCGCGGAAACCCTGGTGAAGGAAGGCTTCGCCGTGCTCCCCTACATCAACGCCGATCCGATGCTGGCCCGGCGGCTGGAGGAGGCCGGTTGCGCCACGGTGATGCCGCTGGGCTCCCCGATCGGCTCCGGCCAGGGAATCCGCAACGCCGCCAACATCGCGCTGATCATTGAAAACTCCGGGGTGCCGGTGGTGGTGGATGCCGGCATCGGCGTGCCCAGCGAGGCAGCCCAGGCGATGGAGATGGGAGCGGACGCCCTGTTGATCAACAGCGCCATCGCCATGGCTGGCGATCCGGCGGCGATGGCGATGGCGATGGCCATGGCCACCGAGGCGGGTCGCACCGCCTACCTGGCGGGGCGGCTGCCGGTCCGCTCCGAGGCCAGCGCCAGTTCGCCGCAGCAGGGTCGCGTCGGCTCCCCGGCTCAGCCCCCGGTCCCGTAACAGTCCTTCTCAGGGCAGGGGCAAGGCCGGCGACCCCCGGTAATTTGCGGCATTCTTTGCGCCCAAGCCATGTCGGTCACCGAGGAAGACGGCGGCAAACTCAACGCCTTCGCCAGGGAGCCCCGCATGGAAGTGATCGAGACGGGCACTGGGCGCAGCCGATCCACCACCCTGCTGCTGGTCGGCGGTGTGGTTCTGGTGCTGCTGATGGTGGCGGTGGCGGCGGGCATCAGCTGAGCTCCCTGATCCCATCCCTTCGCCAGGGGGTGGCGGAACGCCTGTAGTAGCTTGCCCCGAGGAGCATCGGCTCGTTCAGCAGGAGTTCAGACGTGAAGGTTCTCGTTCTCGGCGGCGACGGCTTCTGCGGCTGGCCCTGCTGCGTGAATCTGGCCGAGGCCGGGCACGACGTGGTCATGGTCGACAACCTCAGCCGCCGCAAGATCGACGTGGATCTGGGGGTGGAATCCCTGACTCCGATCGCCACCGTCAGCGATCGCCTGCGGGCCTGGGAGGAAACAGGTGGCCGGGCCATCCGCTTCGTGCACCTCGACATCGCCCAGGACTACCAGCTGCTGCTGGAGCTGCTGCGCAGCGAGCGCCCGGAAGCCGTGGTCCATTTCGCCGAGCAGCGGGCAGCGCCCTACTCGATGAAATCGAGCACCACCAAGCGCTACACGGTCGACAACAACGTCAACGGCACCCACAACCTGCTCTGCGCGATCGTGGAGAGCGGCCTCGACATCCACATCGTGCACCTGGGCACCATGGGGGTCTACGGCTACGGCTCCCACCGTGGCGCCACGATTCCCGAGGGCTACCTGACGGTGGAAGTGCCCCAGGCCGACGGCAGCCGCTTCCGGGAGAAGATCCTGCATCCCACCGATCCGGGCAGCGTCTACCACATGACCAAGACGCTGGATCAGCTTCTTTTTTACTACTACAACAAGAACGACGGCATCCGCGTCACCGACCTGCACCAGGGCATCGTCTGGGGCACCAACACCGATCTCACCGACCGGGATCCGCGCCTGGTCAACCGCTTCGACTACGACGGCGATTACGGCACGGTGCTCAACCGTTTCCTGATGCAGGCCGCCATCGGCTATCCGCTCACGGTGCACGGCACGGGCGGCCAGACCCGCGCCTTCATCCACATCCGCGATTCGGTCAAGTGCGTGGAGCTGGCGATCGACCACCCACCCAGCTCCGGCGAAAAGGTGCGCATCTACAACCAGATGACCGAAAGCCACAAGGTCAAGGACCTGGCCGAGAAGGTGGCGGCGGTCACCGGCGCCCAGGTCAGCCACCTGCCCAACCCGCGCAAGGAGGCGATCGAGAATGATCTGATCGTCGACAACCGCTGCCTGATCGAGCTCGGACTCAAGCCCACCACCCTGGAAGACGGTCTGCTCAGTGAAGTGGTCGACGTGGCCCGGCGCTGGGCTGACCGCTGCGACCGCTCCCGCATCCCCTGCGTGTCCACCTGGACCACCACCCAGGCCGCGGCCCTCAAGGCCACGGTCTGAGCCGAGGATCATGCCCCACCAGCGGCTCCCGTGAAGATCGCTCTGTTCACCGAAACCTTCCTCCCCAAGGTCGACGGCATCGTCACGCGTCTCACCAAGACCGTGGAGCACCTGGTGGGCGCCGGGGATGAGGTGCTGCTGTTCTGCCCCGAAGGGGCCCCGGCCATCTACATGGGCGCCCGGGTGATCGGCGTGCCGGCCATGCCCCTGCCGCTCTACCCGGAGCTGAAGCTCGCCCTGCCCCGTCCGGCCGTCGCCGAGGCCCTGGAAGCGTTCCAGCCGGATGTGGTGCACGTGGTCAACCCGGCGGTGCTGGGCCTGGGGGGCATCTGGATGGCGCGAACCCGCCAGATCCCCCTGGTGGCGAGCTATCACACCCACCTGCCCAAATACCTCGAGCACTACGGCATGGGAGTGCTGGAGCCCTTGCTGTGGGAGCTGCTCAAGGCCGCCCACAACCAGGCGGTGCTCAATCTCTGCACCTCCTCGGCAATGGTGGAGGAACTGAGCCAGCGGGGCATCCAGCACACCGCCCTCTGGCAACGGGGCGTCGACACCGAGATGTTCCGCCCCGAGCTGCGCTCGGACCGCATGCGGCGCCGCCTGATGGGCCACCATCCCGACAGCGACAGCCTGCTGCTTTACGTGGGTCGGCTCTCGGCTGAGAAACAGATCGAGCGGATCCGTCCCGTACTCGATGCCCTGCCCCAGGCCCGGCTGGCTCTGGTCGGCGACGGCCCCCACCGGGCGCAGCTGGAGAAGGTCTTCGAAGGAACCGCCACCACCTTCGTGGGCTACCTGGGTGGCGAGGAACTGGCCAGCGCCTTTGCCAGCGCCGATGCCTTCCTGTTCCCCTCCAGCACCGAAACCCTGGGGCTGGTGCTGCTGGAAGCGATGGCGGCAGGCTGCCCCGTGGTGGGTGCCAACCGGGGCGGGATCCCCGACATCGTCACCGATGGGGTCAACGGCTGCCTCTACGACCCCGACGACGACTCCTCCCTCACCGCCGCCACCCTGCGGTTGCTGGCCAGCCCCAAGCGACGCGAGGAACTGAGGCTGGCGGCCCGCCACGAGGCCGAGCGCTGGGGCTGGGCCGGCGCCACAGCCCAGCTTCGCCGCTTCTACCGCGATGTGGCCGGAGCCGATCTTCAGCTGGCGGCCTGAGCCGGCCTGAACCAGGTGGCCAGCAGGGCCTTCACCATCGGCACAGCGACGGTGCCGCCGTAGCCACCACTGTTCTCGCCGAAGGCAATGATCACCAGATCGGGGTTGCCGGCCGGCGCATAGCCGCCGAACCAGGCGTGATCCGGCCGGGGCGGGTCTTCGGCGGTGCCGGTCTTGCCGGCCACAGCAGGCAGCCTCGGATCGTTGAGCGTGGTGGCCGTGCCGTTGGTGACCACCTCCCGCAGGCCCTGGCGCAGCACCTTGATGGTGGTGGGCTTGAGACCGATCCAGGTCCGGGGGGCGTCCTGCTCCACCAGGTGGGGCGTGACCAGCCAGCCGCCATTGGCCACGGCCGCGTAGAGCCGCGCCATCTGCAGCGGGGTCACCGCAACGGCTCCCTGGCCGATCGAGGAGGTGATCGTGTCGACCGAGGTCCAGGGCTCCCCAAGCACCTTCTTCTTCCAGGCCTTGTCCCCCAGCAGCCCGGGACTCTCCTCATCGCTGAGCTCAATGCCGGTGAGGCTGCCGTAGCCCAGGCGGCGAGCCGCCTTGAACAACTCCTCGGAGCCCACCTTCAGCCCCAGGCGGTAGAAGAAGCTGTTGCTGCTCACCGCCAGGGCCATGGGGAAGCCGATGCTGCCGTAGCTGCCGTGGTCGGCGTAGCACTGGCCGTCGTAGCAGAAGGAGTTGGACGTGGGGATGGTGGAGCCCGGACCGTAGCGCCCCGATTCCAGCCCGGCGATCGCGCTGATCAGCTTGAAGGTGCTGGCTGGGGGAAAGGCCCGCATCGCCCGGTTGAGCATGGGGGCCTGCGGGCGGTTGAGCTCGTTCCACTGGGCTGTGGTCGGTCCGGTGGAGAAGATGTTGGGATCGAAGCTGGGGCGACTGGCCATGGCCCGGATGGCGCCGGTGCGGGGATCCATGGCCACGATCGCCCCCTTGGCCACCCCATCGAGGGCCTTCTCGGCGGTGCGCTGCAGCTCGAGATCCAGGGTGAGGCGCAGATCCTTGCCGGCACGGGCCTGCTTGTCGCCGAGCACCCGCTGCACCTGGCCGGCGGCATTCACCTCCAGCTGCTGACCGCCCCACTCGCCCCGCAGATGGGATTCGTACACCCGCTCCAGGCCGGTGCGGCCGATGCGGTCCTGCACCCGGTAGCCCTTGTCACCCAGGCGGTCGTATTCCTCCTCGGTGATGCCGCTGGTGTACCCGAGCACATGGGCCGCCAGCCGGCCACCGGGATAGGAGCGCAGGTAATCGACGTCGACCTCGGCGCCATCGAGAGCCGAAGCCTGTTCACGGAAGCGGAGCACCTGGACACTGCTGAGGGAGTCCGCCAGCTCGATCCGATACCCCGCATCACCCTGGAGTCCCTGCCTGTAGTTCTGCTCGAGCCGCTCGGAAGGCAGCCCCAGCAGCGCCGAGAGCCTGTCACGCAGGGCTGGCCAGCGGTCCTGGGACACCAGCCGCGGCTGCAGGTAGAGGTTGTAGGTGAGGCGGCTGGTGGCCAGCACCTCCCCATGGCGATCGAGCAGGCGGCCACGAACAGGGTGACGGGGCACCAGCCGGATGCGGTTCTGGTCGGCCCGCAGGCGGTTCTCGGGACCCTGGGCCAGCTGCAGCCAGGCCAGGCGTGCCCCCATCGCCGAGGCCGCCAGCAGCACCACGGCCAGCAACCAGGCGGGCTGATGGCTCATTCCCGACTGCCGCGACGTGCCGGGCAGGAATCCGCTGGCCATCGCCTCAGTCCCCGAGACGACGCTCGAGTTGCTCCAGCCGCTCGGACATGCGCGCCAGCGCCTCCTGCAGGGCCTGGAGCTCCTCCGGGCCAGCGGGATCAGCGGGGGGGTCGGGCGGAATGTCGCGCACCTCCACCCTGACCACAGGGTTGCCGAGCCCTGGTTGCACCTGATCGAGGCTCTCGCGCACGGCCCTGGCGGCCGCATCTCCCTCCTGACGCAGCTGCGAAAGGGGATCACCTGAGGCGGTGAAGGCCTCCACCACCTGGCGGGGACCACCGCGGCGGGCGCGATCGACCACAGCGATCCCGACAGGAAGGAGGTCTTCCATCAGGGTGAGCCGCAGGGCGTCAAAAGGATCGGCAGCCATGGCAGGACTCCTGAAGCGAAGGCCGCTGGCGAGCACCACCGGACTGTTCCCCCAGTCTGGCGTCCAGCAGGCCGGAGGATGGCTCAGGGGGTGCGCTGAATGCCGGGTTCGAGAATCACCGCACGGCAGAACTCCCGGGAGCCCACCCACCAGCCGCCCACCACGGCCAGGGCCAGGGCTGCGGTGAAGGGCAGCAGGGCCTGGCGGGTGATGTCGAGACCGAACCACTCGCCCCACCCCCTGAGGGCCCGTTCGCGATCGAAGCGGCGGCGCTCACGCAGCTCCTGCCTCTGGCGACGCTGCAGGGACTTCTGCACCCAGCGCTCGAAGGCCCGCTTCTTGGTGACTGCCATCTTGCGCTCCACCTCCAGCAGGTGGCCGGCGCTGAGATCGGGATGGAAGGTGCTGATCAGCTCCAGGCTCTTGATGAACATCTCCACGGCGCCGTCCTTGATCTGGCGCTCGGTGTCACTGATCTCCCCCCAGTGCACTTCCGGGTAGAACCGGCCACGGTTGGCCAGGATCTGCTCCTCCTGGAGCTGGCCGGGCTCCCGCAGCCAGCGATCGGTGTTGGCATCGAATCGACGCCAGTAGAGGAAGGGATTGAGGAAGATGGTTTTCCCCGCCAGCTGAATGCTGTCCTGCTGCAGACGGCGCTGCACCTGGGGATCCTGCTGGGTGACGGCGGTCAAGGGAAAAAGGCCGGGAGCCGATGGTATCGAACGCCGACCGGCGGGGCCAGCTCCAAGGCCACGTTCATCCCGTGGCCTGGCCCTGACCTATTGACCTATTCCCACTCGATCGTTCCGGGGGGTTTGCTGGTGATGTCGAGCACCACCCGGTTCACCCCGTGAACCTCATTGACGATCCGGTTGGAGATGCGCTCCAGCAGGTCGTAGGGCAGGCGGGACCAATCGGCGGTCATGCCGTCTTCGCTGGAGACACAACGCAGCACGATCGGATAGGCATAGGTGCGCTTGTCCCCCATCACGCCGACGCTGCGCACCGGCAGCAGAACGGCGAAGGCCTGCCAGATCTCGTGGTAGAGACCCGCCTCCTGCACCTCCTGGCGCACGATCAGATCGGCGTCGCGCAGGATGTTCAGCTTCTCCGCGGTCACATCTCCAAGGATGCGGATCGCCAGACCAGGCCCGGGAAAAGGGTGGCGGCGCACGATCTCCTCAGGCAGACCGAGGCTGCGTCCCACCTTGCGCACTTCGTCCTTGAACAGGCGCCGCAGGGGCTCCACCAGCTTGAACTGCAGATCCTTGGGCAGGCCGCCTACGTTGTGGTGGCTCTTGATCTTCACCGCCACCCGCTCACCGGTCTTGGGATCGACGTTGGTACCAGCGGATTCGATCACATCGGGGTAGAGGGTGCCCTGGGCGAGGTAATCGAAGGGACCGAGCCGCTTGCTTTCCTCCTCGAACACGCGAATGAATTCAGCGCCGATGATCTTGCGCTTCTGTTCGGGATCCGTGATGCCATCAAGCTTGGTGAGAAAGCGATCCCGGGCATTGATGTATTCAACCCGAATGTGAAACTGAGCGGCAAAGAACTCGGTGAGGAACTCAGGTTCACCCTTGCGCATGAACCCCTGATCGATGAACATGCAGGTGAGCTGATCACCGATCGCCCGGTGCAGCAGGAACGCCAGGGTCGAGGAATCGACCCCTCCAGAGAGCGCCAGCAGCACCCGCCTGTCCCCCACCCGCTCACGCACATCAGCGAGTGCCTCATCGATGAAGGCTGCCGTGGTCCAGTCGGGTTCGCAGCCGCAGATGTGATAAACAAAATTGCGGATCATGGCCATCCCGCCGTGGGAATGCACCACTTCGGGGTGGAACTGCACTCCATACAGACGCCGCTCGTGGTCGGCCACAGCCGCTTCCGGGGTGTTGTCGGTATGCGCCAGCCGGCTGAAGCCAGGCGGCAGGGCCTGAACCGAATCGCCGTGGCTCATCCACATCGTGGAGCCATGCTCCACGTTCGTGAGCAGATCGATCGGGTCATCCACATACAGGGGAGCCTTGCCGTATTCACCCCTGCCCGACGCCTCCACCTGGCCGCCGAGCTGCTGCACCATCAGCTGCATGCCGTAGCAGACCCCCAGCACCGGAATCCCCAGACTCCAGAGGGCGGGATCGCAGCGAGGCGCCCCCTGGTCGTAGACGGAGCTGGGGCCGCCGCTGAGGATGATTCCCTTCGGGGCCAGACGTCTGATCTCCTCGATGCTGGTGGCGTAGCCCAGCACCAGGGAATACACCTCGGTCTCCCGCACCCGACGGGCAATCAGCTCGGAATACTGGGAGCCGAAATCAAGGATCACGATCGCCGGCAGACGAGAGCTCTCGGGTTGCTCGGTCGAAGGGGACGGGTGGGACATAACGACCGAATGACGGCCTGCCAGGCCTTTTGGGCTCACCCTAGGCCGTGCCGGAAAGCCTCCAGCAGCTCCCGCCCGCAGGGACCGGCCACCCGCAACTGCCGTTGTCGATCGAACAGGGCAGCCCCGATCCGCATCGGGAAACGGCCATAGCGGGCGAGGTAGGCCTGGCTGCGGACCTCGATCGCCAGGGCCAGCCGAGCTTCGATGCGGGCGGAGAGGGGCGCATCGAGCTCCCGCAAGCCGGCCAGGGCCGCCTCCACCGTGGGCGCCGCGAACAGCCGCTCCAGGGGCGGGCCAGCCAGCCCCTCGAGGGCGGCCAGGGCCGTGAGCACCTCGGCGCGACCATCGGCCAGGTGGTGGTGGGTGTGGAAGATCCCGCCCGCCAGTTTGATCAGCTTGCCGTGGTACCCGAACAGCAGCAGCCGCTCGACGCCGGCTTCGGCCGCCGCCACGATCAGGGGCCCGAGCCAGTTGCCGGCCTTGAGCAGCAGGTGGGCAGGCAGACCGAGCCGGGGAGCCAGATCGAGACCGTTCTCGCCGATCACCAGCACCAGATCGGCCGGACTGGGCGAGTGCGGCCACTGGCGCAAGGCCTCGAGGCATTCCTGGAGGCGATCCGGGGAGGCGCTGCGCTGCACCACGGCCTGGGTGCCGATCAGGGCCAGGCCCTCCACCACCCCGAAGGCTTCGTTGCTGGTGCGGCCGGCCAGCTCCCGGCCCCTGGGGAAGACCAGCTGGAGCTGCAGTCCACGGCCGGCTGGCACCAGGGGCAGAAGGTTGACCTCCAGCAGGCGGCGGGCATAGGCGGAAAGGCACAGCGTCCGGGTGGCGGCCAGGACCCCCAGTCCCTCCCCCGCCTCCAGACGCAGCCGCTGCGGTGGCTCCGCTCCCTGCGGAGGATCCCACCAGCTCGCCCGCACCCACACCAGCAAACCCCGGGTGAGATCGAGGCCGTCGCCGGGATCGCAGCGGGCCATGCCCAGGGCCTGGCCGTCGCCGAGGGAGGAGGCCCCCTCCACCGGCACCAGCTCGACTCCGGGCGGCTCCAGCAGCTCCAGCGGCTGAACCTCCCTGGAGACCCCGGAAGAAGCTCCGGCGGCTGGGATCCCTTCGGCCTCCAGCAGCACCTCCAGGCCCGCTCGGGCCGCGGCCGCCACCCAGACCGGCAGGGTGAACGGCGTTGCGGTGGTCATGGGCAGAGCCTGGGGGGCTGAGTTGAACGGGGGGTAAGCACCGGAGCTGTGAGGTGGGGGGACCTTGGTTTTTTAAGGTGGCGGATTGGGCCGCCGCGCCCGTCCCCCCAGCGCACCCCATGCAGGACAAGCTCACCCTGATGATCCCCGGCCCGACGCCGGTGCCGGAAACCGTCCTGCTGGCCATGAGTCGCCACCCGATCGGCCATCGCAGCGGCGAATTCCAGGCGATCGTGAAACGCACCACCGCGCAGCTCAAGTGGCTGCATCAGACCGACGGGGATGTGCTGGCCCTCACCGGCAGCGGCACCGCCGCCATGGAGGCCGGGATCATCAACGTGCTGAGCCGGGGTGACAAGGTCCTCTGCGGGGACAACGGCAAGTTCGGTGAACGCTGGGTGAAGGTGGCACGGGCCTATGGCCTGGAGGTGGAGGTGATCCGCGCCGACTGGGGCCAGCCCCTCGATCCGGAGGCCTTCCGCCTGGCCCTGGAGGCCGACAGCGAAAAGCGGATCCGGGCAGTGATCCTGACCCATTCGGAAACCTCCACCGGGGTGATCAACGACCTGGAGACGATCGCGCGTCACGTGCATGCCCATGGCCAGGCCCTGGTGGTGGCTGACTGCGTCACCAGCCTGGGGGCCTGCCCGGTGCCGGTGGATGCCTGGGGCCTCGATGTGGTGGGCTCCGGCTCCCAGAAGGGTTACATGATGCCGCCGGGCCTGGCCTTTGTGGCGATGAGCGAGCGGGCCTGGGAGGCGCACAAGCGCTCGGATCTGCCCAAGTTCTATCTCGATCTGGGCAAGTACCGGAAATCGGCCGCCGCCGACAGCAACCCCTTCACCCCCCCGGTGACTCTCTATTACGCCCTGGAAGCCGCCCTGGGAATGATGCAGCAGGAAGGGCTGGAGGCGATTTTCGCGCGCCATGCCCGGCTGCAGCGGGCCACCCAGGCGGCCATGGTTGCCATCGGTCTGCCGCTCTACGCCGCGGAAGGCCACGGCAGCCCGGCGATCACAGCAGTGGCTCCCGAGGGTCTCGACGCCGAGGTGCTGCGCAAGAAGGTGAAGGAGCGCTACGACATCCTGCTAGCGGGAGGCCAGGATCACCTCAAGGGCAAGGTGTTCCGCATCGGTCACCTGGGCTTTGTCTGCGATCGCGAAGTGCTGACCGCTGTTGCGGCCATCGAGGCGACCCTGCAGGAGCTGGGGGCGGCCCGTCAGCCGGTGGGAGCCGGTCTGGCCGCTGCAGCCCGGGAACTGGCCGCCTGAGGGGCCTGCTGGGAAACCGAAGACCAGTTGTCCAGGGCTGGCAACCCACCCTGGACCGCTCGCCCTGCGATGGTTGGCCCTTTGCTAAGATGAAAAAATGCGGGTGTAATTCAGTGGTAGAATGTCAGCTTCCCAAGCTGAACGTCGCCGGTTCGAGTCCGGTCACCCGCTTCTCAAGCTGCAGCAATCACCCTCAGAACTACCTGATCAAGGTGTGGATTGGTGATTGCAACAATGTCAGGATCGCGGCTTGATCACCTGGAGAATCTGGGGACCGACGCTTCCGGCCCGACGCTCACAGTCCAGAGCCTTGAGAAGCGCCTGTGCGGCTTCGGTGAGATCACCCCGCTGGGCAGCAGCCCGGGCCCGGGATTCGTGCACGGCCGCATCCCGGAGATACTGGCTTCGTTGCTCAGATCCCTGTGACATGGCGAT